>CADCPK010000088.1 GCA_902803215.1 uncultured Lachnospiraceae bacterium | reverse complement strand
CAGAAAAATATTTTTTAAATTTAATCCGGCATAACCCTTTCAGACAGGAGGTGAGAATCAGTTACTGGTATACAGTTGCATCTGCTCCAGAAATCTCTTTTGCAGAAGCAAAGCAACTGAGAGTCGAATGCAGCACAAACTGCAAGGATTATTCAGATGAATTCCACTAATATCAAATTTTATACAGATCCAATCTCTAAAAGAGTCTTGGGAATCCGAAGAAAATCTACAGGTGTTACAAGTCCACGGCATTTAAAGAAAGTAAAACCATACGGTACGCTTCTGCTATTTGATGAACATAAAAAAGATGCGGACAGGAGTCGTTCTGAAACGATCGAGGAATATCTTAAACTCAATTATGATTTCACAGCCTCGGAAAGTCCACTTTCGTCCAAAGAAGCTTTTGAAAAAGTCGTCAGGTGTGCAGACAAGCACAATCACTATCTTCTCCCTGTCACTTATTCTGAGGATGACCATTACAGCACGATCCTGTCAGCTGGCCGTCTGGTGGGCATCATTTACACGGATGATGTTTCACGAACAAGTGCCGGTGCCATTTCGGTTGTTGATCGAAGAGAGAAAGAATCTATGCTCACACATGAAGTCACTAAATTCGATTACTGGTGCCATGGAAATAGCTATGAATATTTTCTCTACATGGAAGATGATAAAGAACCTGCTGGAAAAAGCTTTCTCTTTTTGCCAACAGATTTTAAAACAGAGGATCTTTCTCAGGAAGTATACGGCGACTGGGTTTCTCTTGGCGAATACCGCTCCGCCCCTGTATTCTTCAAAAAGAATCAGAACAAAATTGAACTGCTTCACCTTAGATGCATCTACTCCATGGGAATGTATGTCGTCAATACAGCAGAATCCATGCGTCACGCAGATTTCTGGTCATGCGATCAAAATGCATCTTTGCGAGCCCGATATGATAAGGAACATTCTGCCGGTCCAGTAAACTGGACAGAAGGAGGGCATCAATATTCTGCTCAGTTCAGGACAAGTGCTTCCAGAAGAAACGTTTATACATACCGCTATTACTATAAGGATGGTCAAAAAACAACTCTTACAGCAATTAAAAAGAGTCTGGAGCGAATGGCTCATCAAATAGAGAAGCTCGAAGCTGACGTTAATATAGCTGATAGTAAAAAAAAAAAAAAAAATTCCAATATTCCTTGAGATTTTTGTTAGCGCCACTGTTTCTCTGGGCTAGTGGGTTAAAGCACATGCTGGTTCCAAAAAGTGAGACCACGCTCCAACCCGGGGGAGTATCCCCGCCGGAACCAATACAAAATCACACTACAAATCTCTTTTGTATTTTGGAACTCAAAGAGCGTTTCTGATAAAAAAATCAGGGATTCCTTAGCACGATCTGGTTATATTCTTAATGATAAGACCTGCCTTATGCTGCGTGAAATCACAGTAAAATCGAGAGAGTGTCATCTGTGTGCTGTAAAATATGTTTTAGCAGGGTTAACATTTTGCTCCTTCTCCCTGCCTTAAACCAGAGAGATGTGATAAAACTGTAAAGTTATAGACACGAGTCTGATCCTGGAAAACGGATCTTAAAAAATCCCGGCCCTCAGATCATCGCCTTCAATGATGGTATCGAACGGAACAACACATTTAAATGAACCAGAATGAACTACCGCGACAGCTAAATGGCTTCTCCTGTTCCAACCGTTCTGTTTCTTCCACTGCAAATTCAATATCATTATTTTCGCCTGTGGCATCTGCCACAGGCGTTTTACTGTCTCTTATCACGTATCAATCGTTAACAGTATCCGGATTATAGAATTCGACCCACCCTTTATTTCCAACTTGCCACCACTCCCAAACTCCGGTTTCAAGATTCCCTCTCCTGGCTGCGCCCATAATAGCGTTACTGTTTTTATATATGATTGCTAGGATTTCATATCTATATACGGAGTCTGAAAATTCAAGAATCGGCACACCAGACTCAAGACGACTCCGAAAAGCCTCAAGATATTCCCATTCATAAAGATGATTGTAAAT
>CADCPK010000087.1 GCA_902803215.1 uncultured Lachnospiraceae bacterium | reverse complement strand
TATCCGCGTCGACTCTGTGGGCATAAACGAGAGTGAAAAAAGCGGGGCTGAGAGGGATTGTCCCCCATTGACCCAGAGAGAAAATGGGACAAAGAGAAACGTCCCCATTGTCCCACGAAAGGAGCAGGTTATGAATTACAGAAGGCTGGGAAAGCCAGGCCTTATGGTCAGTGAGATCGGATTTGGAGGAGAGTGGCTGGAGCGGCATGATGAGGAGGAGTCCGTAGAGCTGGTGCGCTATGCGGGAGAGAAGGGAATCAACATCATCGATTGTTGGATGCCCGACCCTAAATCGAGAGACATCATCGGAAAAGGAATGAAGGGGAACCGGGAGAAGTGGATCGTGCAGGGGCACATCGGCTCCACATGGCAGGATGGGCAGTATGTCCGCTCCAGAGATCTAAAATATGTAGTTCCGGCATTTGAGGACATTCTGAAGCGTATGCAGACGGATTATATCGACCTTGGGATGATCCATTATATCGATGCGCAGGAAGAGTGGGACTACAGCATGAATTCGGACTATATCAAATACGTGCATCAGCTTCATGACCAAGGCGTGATCAAGCACATCGGACTGTCCACGCACAATCCCAGGATCGCCGTGCAGGCGGCGGAATCCGGATTTATCGAGATGATCCTGTTTTCAATCAACCCGGCATTTGATATGAGGCCCGCAACCGAGGATCTGGATTCCATGTTCGGCGGGTACGATGGGACCGATTACGCCGGAATCGACCCGGAAAGAGCGGCGCTTTATCAGCTTTGTGAGGAAAAAGATGTAGGGATCACAGTTATGAAGGGATTCTTCGGCGGTCGTCTGTTCGACGCTGCGACATCCCCGTTCGGCACTGCCTTTTCCGCAAAACAGTTGATCCACTATTCGCTAACCAGGCCGGGTGTCTCTTCAATCCTCTGCGGATATGATACGAAAGAACAGGTAGATGAGGCACTTTCCTACGAAACCGCTTCGGATGAAGAAAAAGACTACGCATCTGTGATTGCGTCAGCCCCGCTTCATTCTTACACAGGTCAGTGCACTTATTGCGGACACTGCAAGCCATGTCCCGTGAATATCGATATTGCGATGGTCAATAAATTCTACGATCTGGCAGTGCTGCAGCCGGAGGTTCCCGAGAGTGTCAAAGCGCACTATGAAGCTCTGGGCGTCACCGCATCTGCATGCATCGGATGTAAGGGGTGCGAGAGCAGATGTCCGTTTGGCGTTGAGGTTGCTGAGCGGATGGAGAAGACGGCAGAGCTGTTTGGGCGATGAGTCAAAAAGAAACGTCCCCATTGACTCATTGACGCAAAGGAAGGAGAAGAGTATATGGCTATAGAATTGTTTGGTTATTTAGGCTCGTTTCTGGTAGTGTTTTCGATGTTGATGTCCTCGGTGGTAAAGCTAAGAGTGATCAACACGATCGGCAGTATTGTATCGGGAACTTATGCGCTGATAATCGGGTCGTTTCCGCTGGCGCTGATGAACGGCTGCCTCATTGTGATCAACATTTATAACCTGATCAAACTGTTGAAAACGACGGACACCAAGAACTATGAACTGGTTACGGGAGAAGTGAGGGAAGGCTTCTTCAAGTATTTTATCGATCATTATGGAAGCGATATTGCAGCTTTCTTCCCCGATTTTAATAAGAGCGGAGCACAGGGTAATGTGGCTTACGCTATTATGTGTGAAGAAAATCCGGCCGGGATCTTTCTGGGAAGAGCGGGAAAGAATGGAGAGATCAATATCATTCTGGACTATACCACACCGGCGTACAGGGACTGCTCTGCGGGGCGTTTCCTGATTCAGGAGCTGAAAAAACAGGGATATAAGCGTCTGATTTTCAACAATCAGGCAGATAAGCATAAAAACTATCTGGATAAGATGGGATATCGAAAGACGGATAAAGGATATATAAAGGAACTGTAGTAAAAGTTGACAGTTGTAAAGGAAAATGCTACAATGCCCGTTGTAATATACAGTATATTTATCCATTATCCGCAAAGAGAGCATACATTTACCGGAAGGTAATGTGGAGATTGTATGCTGGCTCTGACTTGGATGTATATGAAAGGACATTGAGGATGAAAAAAAGAGTACTTACCGCGCTTGTTATGGCTTCTGCTGTTGCTGCGATGCTGCCGGCGGCAGTTTTCGCCGAAGATCAGCTGGATAAGATCAAAGAGGAAGGCAAGATCGTTTTTGCGATGGAGGGCACCTGGGCACCATGGACATACCATGACGAAGATGGCAATCTGACGGGCTACGATACCGAGGTCGCAAGACTGATCGCCGAAAAACTCGGTGTCGAGGCGGAGTTTGTCGAGGGCGAATGGGACGGACTGTTTGCCGGCCTGGACAGTAAACGATATGACGCTGTCATCAACGGCGTAGAAGTGACCGAGGAAAGAGCAGAGAAATATGATTTCTCCGAGCCTTATGCTTACATCCGTACCGCACTCGTCGTTCGTGATGACGAAGAAGAGATACAGACATTCGAAGATCTGGCCGGAAAGACAACGGCAAACAGCTTTAACAGCACTTATATGTATCTTGCGCAGGACTACGGCGCCGAGGTCAAGAATGTCGATACACTGAGCGAAACGATCGATATGCTGCTCAGCGGCCGTGTGGATGCCACTTTAAACGCAGAGGTTTCCATTTATGACTATCTGACGGTACGCCCTGACGCGGCGATCAAGATTGCAGCCCTGACTGACGACGCTTCTGAGGTTTGCATCCCTCTGAGAAAAGGCGAGGAATCGGCTTCGCTCAAAGAAGCGATCGATCAGGC
>CADCPK010000086.1 GCA_902803215.1 uncultured Lachnospiraceae bacterium | reverse complement strand
TATCTGTATTTTTGTTTATCACATGACTCTTCATCATTGTTTTATTCATCCGTTCGTCAGATTTTGAACCCATTTATATTTCCGAAAGCGAAGCATCACCCAGGGGATCTTGCCCACCTCGTCCAGGCAGGTACAGGCGTACACAAGAAGCACCGACCATTTAAAGACAAATGCTCCCAGAAGAGCAAGCGGAATCGCGATGCCCCACATGCAGACTGCAAGGCTGTACATATCAAAGATCGTATCTCCTCCGCCATCCAGTACTCCATTGATCGTCACCGTGTTCACGCATCTTCCGATCATGTACACAGCCATGATGACCATCATCCCGGTGAGATATTTTCCGGCTTCTTCCGACAGAATGACCATTCGCACGATGATCGGTGTGACGGCCAACACAAGTCCCGTTGAAGCAAAGCCGACCAGATAGGACACCTTCATCAGCTTGATCCCGTACGCTTTTCCCCGTTCAAGTTCGCCCGCGCCCAGTTCATTGCCGACCATGATCCCGGCCGCACTGCCGATACCGTTGCAGGCACAGCAGATCAGGTCCCTGACCACTGCCGCCACAGAATTGGCCGCCGCGGCATCCGCGCCCATGTGACCGATGATTGCAGTGTATGATGTAAATCCTACGCCCCAGAAAAGCGAGCCGCCAAGCAGAGGAAGACACTGCCTTCGGAAATCCGCGGAAAGCTGCCTGCTTCCGGACAGCAGTCTGCGTAAATCGGGCCGAATGTAATCTTTCTTCGAAGAAATCGCCAGGCAAAGCCCCAGCTCTATGACCCTCGCCATGGTAGTAGCCAGAGCCGCTCCTTCCGCCTCCATGCGCGGTGCCCCGAGGAGACCGAAAATAAAGATCGAATTGAACACGATGTTGAGGATTACCGCGGAAGAGCTGATCCATGCGCTCGGACTCACGTGGTCGGTGACCTTCATCACCGCCAAATAGCACTGTGAAATGCCGGTGATCAGATAGGAAAAACCAGCGATCCGAAGATACAGGATACCGATCTCCATAAGCGCCTTATCGTTTGTAAAGATGCTCATCAGAAAACCCGGCACGAGCTCACATGCCGCAAAGAACAGGATGGAAACCGCACCTGCCCATCGAAGCATAAGATGAAAAAGGCTCTGAATGGTCTTTTTGTCTCCTTTTCCCCAGTACTGCGCGCCCAGGATGGAACCTGCCATGGTGAAGGCGGCAAGGATCATGTTCTGGATAAACTGGATCTGGGAGGCAAGAGATACCGCCGTCATCTGCTCCTGCGCAACCTGACCGAGCATCAGCGCATCGCCTGCTGCCACAAGTGCAAGCATCAGCTGCTGAACCATGATGGGCAATGCGATATTAAAAAGGCGGCTGTAAAACTGCCGGTTATTGATCACGACCGGCTTTGTGTCTGCTGCATGATTGTTCGTATTTACGTTCATTAAACGAGTATTCCTGTTAATAAATGTTATTTCTTTTTAGATCTGTGTTGATTGCTTTTCTCTAATGTGTCGTGCACCTGCTCCGCGATCGCCCGGATCACATTCACCGATACACTGTTGCCAAGCTGTTTGTAAAGATGCGAGTCGGGCAGACTGAGGATAAAAGAATCCGGAAAGCCCTGAAGCCGCGCCCACTCACGAGGGGTCATCTTACGTATGTCTTCCTTATTGACAGAGCCTTTGATGTGAGTCTCCGGGATCATACTATGAGGCCTGTGGTCAACGATAAGATTTCTCTCCCGTCCCATTCCTCCGCACACGATCGTTCCGGCTATGCCGTCAAGGTCTCTTATCTCGTATCCAAAACCGTGGCCGCGCGCCGCATGCCGGGCTTTATGGTCGCGGAGTGTCTGCAGATAGACGTCCGATAAATAGTACCTTGAGGGGATCGGCGCTTCGTCAAGGATATCTCTGATGCAGGATTTTTCTTCCGTCCCCTCGGGGAACTTGAATTCTCCGATGCCCAGATCATCGCGGAACGCAACGATATAGATGCGCTCCCTGTTCTGGGGAACGCCGAAGTCTTTGCTGTTCAGGACTTTCCAGAAAACCTGGTAACCGATATCGCGGAACGCCTGTCTGATCACAGAGAAGGTTCTGCCCTTATCGTGCATGACCAGGCCTTTTACATTCTCGCAGAAGATCACCTTCGGCCTGTGATACTCGCAGATACGTACCACTTCCAGAAAAAGGTTACCTCTGTTCAGCCCTTTAAAATCGTCGTTAAAGCCCTTGCGCCCGTACCCGCCGGTAGCCGCGATGCTGAACGCCTGACAGGGAAAGCCGGCAAGGCAGATGTCAAAAGCCGGGATTTTCGTTTCATCAACATCTGTGATGTCACCGGCGATGTCAAACATATCGTAGTAATTATCTCTGTATGTTTTCTGCGCATATCTGTCCCATTCACAGGCATATATGGTTTCGATATCTTCGCCGAACGCATCTTCGAATCCCATGCGGATGCCGCCGATACCGGCGAACAGATCGATGCTTCTGTATTTCATAGCCGACTCCTCACAGACAAACAAGTAACCGGCAGTCCACTTTGCAGGCTGTCGGTTAAAAAGCAAAATAACATATTGATTATAGCGTTACAGCAATTAAAGCGCAAGATGCAATGCATTGTTTCGAGTTTTTTCATACGCCAGGCGGGGATAATCATCTTCCTCCACATAGATCGTCCCACAGTGAACAAAGCCAAGCTTTTGTACAAGGTTCTGCATTACCTTGTTGTCCCCGTGGGTATCTATCCTCAGATGACCGGTCTGTTCAAATGCCCAGTCTATGCAGAACGCCCCTATCCCTTTTTCGGAACCGTCAGCGGCGATCCTGTGAACCACGCCGTACGGGCCCGGATCGAGCCATGCTCCGTCTGTGATCTCTCTGTATGTAGGTTCGATGTCTTCTCCCTGCACAAAATAGAACGTCCCGATGACTTTTCCCTCATCGTTCACGCAGACATAGCTGTTTCCTTCGCTTATGTCCTTACGGATAAGGCTCTCCGGCGGCCAGCCTGTCGGTCCCCACTGGTTGGGGTTGCCGTGTTCGGCCATGAATTTCCTGGCCCTGCCGTAGATCTGCATGATCCGTTCGATGTCCTGCACGGTAGATTTTCTGATTCTCATATAAAACTTTGATTCCTCCGATATTGCCTCAGTGGAACGGGGGACGGTTCCTCGTTCCACATTTTTTCTCAATGGAACGAGGAACCGTCCCCCGTTCCACTGCTCTTCTTCCTGTTTATTCCGGTTTGGTCTCGTCGATAACTTCTTTCACATAATCGATCGTACCGGTGATTGCCTCGTTCACAACAGGTACTGCCGATTTGTATGCTTTGTTCAGACTATCCAGGGCGTTTTTTCCGGCCTCTTCTGCGACATTTTTGACCTCCAATATATGATTTTTTGCACATTTCTCAACGCTAAAAGACATCTATTATTGTACCATATTTCAGCCTTTGGTCAATGGGGATGTACTTCTGCAGCTATCAGCACAGCCCTGCACGGTGAGCCGTCCGCACCGGAAAGATTCAGTGGTGCTGCATTTAAGAAATAGACGCCTTCGTTTACCTCTGCCAAACGGATTCCTTCAAGCAGAACAACGTCTGCTCCCAGCAGTATAAGATGTACTTCCATCGGTGCGTCTTCAGAGCCGACGGACTGGGATTCGTTCCCCACCAGCAGTATTTTTTCTGAGGCAAATACCTTTGCCGCTTCCGAAGAGACTACGGCTTCTCCTTTGATCAGGATCCTTTTTGCCGCTTCCGGATTCTGTTTTTTTGCTTTTTCGAGTATTGCTGTCGCATCATTGCCGGAGACGATCCCGTGATGTTCCGCAACATAAGCCATACCGATAAACGCATCCGGGCTTAGTGCATCGATCGTTTTTCCGTCCTTAAGAAAATGAAACGGTGCATCCACATGCGTACCGTTGTGCGCGCACATACTGAAGGCCGTCAGGTTATAAAGGTCGCCTTTTTCCGTTGAACAGAGCAGTTTCTTTTCCGGCACCGGGTCGCCCGGATACACCCGGCAGCTGAAAATCTCCTGTGAAATATCGTAAATCACCATTTTATTCTGTCTTTCCCCTGTCTTTCTTATTCATTGTTACTTCAGACCCCATTGACCTGTCACTCCGGCATAAAACCATAATCGTGTTCATTTGCATAAACATCTGCGTAACCGCCCGGGACACCGATGTTCTCCATGGTTATGATTATAGCATCTATATTTATACTACCACATTTCTGTCTTTCACACTATCCCTCGAACTAAAAAAGAGAAAGACAGGGGACGTTCCTCAATCAGTAATTGAGAAACGTCCCCATTGATCCAAGGACTCAAGGGCTATGCGCGAAAGGGCTTCTGCATTTTAACGCAGAAGCCCGTCTTCTCACCAGACAAAAGGGATTAACCTGTATTTCACTTTCTCCATGTATTTACTGTAACCGGGGAGGCCTTCTGCTAAAACCGGTTCTTCATTGCGGATCCGTTTTATAATGATCGGAATGTACAGCAACATGATAACGAACGAAATCATGGCTCCCAACACCAGCGGCATGGCAAGAAATAAAAACACCGTCGCCATATACATCGGATGCCGGACAACTCCGTAGAGGCAGGTATCGATCACCTTCTGGTTTTCCTGAACCTCCACCGTTCTGGAAAGATAGGTAGTCTCCCGCAGAACCTCAGCATAAAGTGCATACGCAGCCAGAAATACGATCGCAGCAGGAATACTTACCGCAGCAGGAAGCATCAGCCATTTAAACCTGTAACTGAGTCCTGCT
>CADCPK010000085.1 GCA_902803215.1 uncultured Lachnospiraceae bacterium | reverse complement strand
TGGGGACGTTTCTTTTTGACTCATTTTCGTATGCAAAAATGAGTCAAAAAGAAACGTCCCCAATTACTCAAAAAAGAAACGTCCCCAATTACTCATTTAGGTTAGTTCCTTTAAATAAAACTTGTTCATGGTACTATGGACGACCGAGTCCGGTCTTTCGATCTCCTCGAATCCCGACCGCTCATAAATGTGGATCGCCGCCTGCAGATTGGTGTGCGTCTCCAGATAAATTTTCTTGTACCCCATCTCTGCGGCTGTCTTCTCAATAAAACCGATCATTTCATAGCCCACGCCATGTCCCTGATATTCATCTGCCAGGTACAGTTTCTGCAGCTCGCAGCATGACGGAAAGCCGTCAAACTCTGCGAGTCCTATCCCTCCGATCACCGTATCATTCTCCAGGAGGACATAATAAGCACGCCGCGGATCATCGTAAAAAGCGCTCAGATGATCCAGGCTCTCGTCAAAGTAAGCCGTCCCGGGGATAGCAAGGCCGCGGGCTTTCAGGCTGGTGCGGATGAGCGCAGCCAGAGCGGCGTCATATTTTTCTTCTAATTTTATATATTGCATATACACCATATTTCAAAGGCAGGGGACGGTTCTCTGTCGTTGCCTCAGATCACCTCAACCAGCTCGATCAGGAAGTTCAGTTCCTTCCCTGCCATCTCATGATTCGCATCGAATGTGATCATTGTTTCCGTCTTCTCGGCCACAGTTACCGGGAACGGACGTCCATCGGGGCTCTGCAGATAGACTCGCTGTCCAACATTCAGTCCCTCCGAGCTGGGCATCTGTGCGATTTCCACTCTGAAGATAGCTCTCGGATCAGATTCGCCATACGCCTCATCAGGCATCAGGTGCACGTTGACTTTTTCGCCTACTTTCATGTTGGCTACCGCTTTGTCGAATCCTTTGATCATCATACCTGCACCGCAGACGAATTCCAGCGGTTCTCCGCGATCATAAGAAGAATCAAACTGTGTACCGTCGTTAAATGTACCGCGGTAATGAGTACGGCAGGTCTTGCCGACGTTCGGGCCGCTGATGCCGTCATCTTCGTGACATCCGCCGCAGTCTCCCGAATGATTGCCGCAGTGGCCTTCTTCGTGATCGCCGCAGGAATGTCCTTCGCCGTGATGGTTGCAGTTCGCGCCTGTATTTACCAGCTCACCGCGCAGATATGCCTCAACTGCTTCATCGGCATTTCCGGATGCCCCTGCGCAAAGCTCAATACCGGCCTGTTCAAGCGCCGCCTGCGCACCTCCGCCGATCCCTCCGCAGATGAGAACGTCGATAGCATTGTTTTTCAACAGGCCGGCCAGAGCACCGTGTCCGTTTCCGTTCGAACCCACGATTTCGGAGGAGACGATTTTACCGTCTTCTGCCTCATATACTTTGAATGTCTCAGTGTGGCCAAAATGCTGAAATATTTCTCCATTGTCATAAGTTACTGCAATTCTCATGTTGTTACTGTCCCTCCATACTATTTTTCGTGTTCGTTTAAAAGTAACCGGCATTTCGCTTTGCTGCTCTCCGGCACCCGACAGTCCACTCCGTGGACCGGTTCAAATTGTCTTCGGTACATTACTCATCTTACAAATTTGTAATAATCTTTCTTGTGCTCGATCGGAGCCGGAAAGCCTCCGTCCGGATAGCCCAGGATGACATTACCGACGCCTACATAGTCGCCTTCATATCCTGCTTCCTTCAGCAGCTCTTTGCCAAGCTCATCTTCCAGCATTCCTTCTGCTCTATTGATCCAGCGTCCGCCGAGTCCGAGGGCAAATGCCGCATTGAGCATATTTCCGATGGCAAGCGAACCATCCTTGACCGCATTATCCCCACGTGCAGCGGCGACGACGATAAGTGTGGGGGCTCCGTAAAAGACATCCCATCCATCAGGTGCACCTGCAATCTTTGCGTTCAGCACGCACAGCTTGTCGATCCACTCTCTGTTCTGCACAACAATAAAAATCGCTGTCTGCTTGTTACCGCCCGAAGGTGCATTCATTCCCGCTTCCAGTACCTGAATGAGTTCCTCGTCGGTGATCTGCTCCGGTTTATATTTGTTAACACTTCTGCGATTAATGAGGTCCTGTAATGTTTCTTTCATAATGCCGGCTCCTTATAATACATATTATCCGTGTTTTTATTATTCTGATGTTCCGTACTTCAGTTTACTATTGACTCATTTCCGTCCCTTCGGACTCATCGGCTGCATCAGCACATAGTCCGATTCTTCCATCATGGAGACGACCACGTCCGGGTTAAGCACCAGAAGGCAGTCACAGTTCCATTCGCGCAGATACCTGGAAAACAGGTGATTATTCCTGAGCTCGATGGCATCGACGCCCTGCTCCATCAGCTTCTCAAAATCGAGATAGCAGGGATTGGGGCTGTAAAACTCATGCAGCTGCTCCGGAGTGGGGAATTCTCCCGGCGGGATATCTTTGAGCGCACTCATGTCTTTAAGCTGCCACGGCGCAGTCTTTGGCAGCGGCAAAAGGTCTTCCGGCTTTTCGATCGTCAGAAGATTTGCGGTATCCGCCAGTCGAAAACGAAAGCTCTTCTTCAGCGTCTCGGGCCTGTACTTTGTATCTTTGCACCACTGCTTCCAGCCGTAGACAATTTTACCGTCGTCAAAGTTGCTGCTCTCCCGGGTGCCCCACAGGCCTGTCTTTTCGGCGGGCTTGCAGCTCTTTTCCTTATTTACCGCCCGGAAAGCGAGTGACGGATTATAAAAATCCGAACCATAGTGAACATATGTAGTCAAAAATCTGATCCTCCTCAAATACTAACTTGCCTCGATCTCCTTGATCAAAAACTCTGTCCCCTGCTTAAGCCACGTCCTGCTGCTGCCGCACCCGGGACAGGTTTTACCGTACCGGACCGTAGGATACACGATTTGACAATCCTCGCAGTACGTGAGTGCCTCGATGGTTTCGATCTCCAGCTCTGCTTGCTTCAGCAGGTCATGTTTTCCTCTTGCCCACTTCCAGCAATCTGTCAGATACTCCGGAATGACTGTCGAAACCTCGCCAAGCTGCAGGGTAACTTTGGAGATCAACTCCACATTGTTTTCGACAGCAACTTTCTCCACTTTATCAATAATGTAAAAAACGACACTTAATTCATGCATATTTTGTTATATAACATCGGCAATCCGCCTCGCCGGCTGCCGTTGACCGCCGGTCCGCTCCTTGAACCGACGGTCAGATCATCCATTGTTTTCATCTGTAATCGGGCTCTGTCCTGCTTTTCAGTCGAACTTTGATCGCCTGTTTTGCACCATAAGGAAGTATATATTTCAGCTTATCTTCGCTCTTTCTCATGGTCGAACACTCCGGATTGTCCCTGCGCAGATGGATGGCGTCAAATTCGCAGCGGGTCGTGCAGAGGCCGCAGCCGACACACTGATTCTCATCCACGATCGAAGCACCGCACGAGAGACATCTGGCTGTTTCTGCTTTTACCTGTTCCTCTGTAAAAACAAGCTTATCATCACGGAAGGAATGTGCTTTCTCCGCCACTCTTCCGGGAACCTGCCGTTCACTTCTGTCATAGCTCGGGACAAGAATATCATCCTTGTCGAGCTCAATATAATGATTCGGATTTCTGCCGATGGTCAGCGAAGTATGCGGCTGAACATATCTGTGCAGAGAAGTGGCAGCTTCTTTTCCCGCTGCGATCGCATCGATCACGAATTTCGGCCCGGTCACCACATCGCCGCCGGCAAAAATGTCGTCCTGCTTCGTCTGATATGTCACCTTGTTGCACACGATGGTCTTTGCGCGGTGGACTGTTGCCTTGCTTCCCTTGAGAAGATTGCCCCAGACGACCGACTGACCGACCGCAAGAACGATATGACGGCATTCGACAGTTTTTGTCACGCTTTCGTCATATTCCGGCGCGAAACGACCTTCGTCATTCGTCACGCGGGTACATTTTTTGAACACTATGCCCGAGACTGCTCCGGATTCGTCTCTGAGGATCTCCTTCGGACCCCAGCCGCCTTCCAGTATAACACCGTCTTCCAGGGCTTCCTCGATTTCCTCCTCGGAAGCCGGCATGATTTCACGTGTTTCCAGAGAATACTGATGCACTTTTCCCGCACCTGCGCGTATGGCATCTCGCGAACAGTCGATGGCCACGTTTCCACCGCCGACCACTACCACATCTCCGTGGAAGTCAAATGCTTCGTTTTTATTGATCTCTCTTAAGAAATCTACCGCGCTGTCAACGCCTTCGCCCTCTTCGCCTGGAATGTTAAGTTTACGGCCGCCCTGACAGCCGATGGCGATGTAGAAAGCTTTGTAGCCTTCGCGCCGCAGATCATCGAGAGTGATG
>CADCPK010000084.1 GCA_902803215.1 uncultured Lachnospiraceae bacterium | reverse complement strand
GTTTCCCATGTTCTGCAGGTAGATGATCATGCCGATGCCGGCGAGTACGGTGGAGAGTACGATCGCGATGATCCTGGTACGTTCCACGTTGATACCTGCGTCGCGGGCTACTTCCATATCCTGGCCGACTGCGCGCATGTCCTGTCCGAGTTTTGTTTTGCGGAACCAGACGATGAACAGGCAGAGGATGGCGATGATAATGAAGGTGGCCACGGGGATCTTTACTCCCATTATGGTGAACGGGATCAGGTTATCGAGCTTCTGCCTCATGGAGAGGAGCGATACGGTGTTTCTGATGCCATAGCCTCTGGGGAGTTTGATGGAGCCGTGCTTGATCGGGATCACGGAGCCCATCAGGTACAGTACCACCAGCTGGTACACACCGTTGATGAAGAAGCTCATGATGTAGCTGGTGATCATCTCGCGGCCTTTGGCCATGTTGAGGATCTTTCCGCAGAACATGCCGAGAAGGACCGAGATCGGAATCGAGAGGATCATGGCGAGCACCATGCCCGGGATGCCGATGATCTGCCAGTCGGAGGCGAGGATGAGGCCGATCTGCCCTGCCATCGCGCCGAGGGTCATACCAAAGTTGAGGCCCATGCCTGCCATGATGGGGATCAGCAGAGCCAGGATCAGGAATGCGTTGCGGCCCATTCGGGTTACGATCTCGTTGATCAGATAGCTGGGAGAAAGTCCCGACAGCGGGATACACACCGCACAGATTAAGATGAACATAAGGGGCACGGAGCTTCGACGCAGAAATACTCCGAAGTTCCCTTTTTTATTTGTGTTTGTACTCATTTTGCTCCCTCCGTTTTTCTGGTCAGTGCATAGAGGATCATACCCTGAGAAGCGATGATCCTTATGACTTCACTCATATCCATATGAACCATGTTGTTCATAACGGTAGGGGTCATGGTTACGATACCCTGGAAGAGGATAGTACCGATGATGACGTTCGTTATGGAGGCTTTGTTGACCGACGCTCCGCCGATCAGGATGGCCGAGACAGCCGGCAGCGCCATGTAGAAGGGCGCCATGTACAGCTGAATGAAGCCGAAGCCCTGTTCGTATACCAGAATTCCAACCGCTGCAAGCCAGGTCGACATTACGACGGAGAGAAGACGGATCTTGTCTACGTTGATGCCGGCGGCGCGGGCGAAGGTGGGGTTGGAGCCCACGGCGGTCATGGCCGTTCCGGTCTTGGTGTGCAGGAACGCCCAGATGAGAAAGGCCAGGAAAGCGAAGAACAGGATCGAGCCGGTCGGGATCTCGAGGTTTCCGATCTTGATCTTCAGGAAGTTGGCCAGAACGTTGATGTAGTAGCCTTCCAGTGAGATGGTGGTACGGAGGCCTTTTCCTGCCATACCCCAGACCATGTTGGGGCTCTTGTACGGGAGTACCAGCCACATCATACACATGAGGGACACGGATGAAAAGCCGACGTATGTGGCGATCATCATCTCGCCGCCTTTGATCTTATTGAGCAGCCAGCCGTAGAGCGATCCGAGCACGAGGGCGAACGGAGTGGCGATCAGGATGGCCATAAGGAAGGAGACGGGGCCCGTAAAGCCGAATTCGATGGACATTGTTGCGCCGAGGAGTCCCGAGATGATGCCGAGCGGGAGGCCGAAGTTCAGACCGCAGCCCGAGTGCACCATCGGTACCATGGCGAGGACCAGCACGCCGTTCCAGCTGAAACGGGCGATGATGTTGGTGATCTGCGTGGGCAGATCCGCACCGACGATCGGTGCCATGATTAGCAGCAGAAGGAGGAAGAGTGTGATCAGGAGTCTTGGAAGTCCGAAACTTTCCACCAGCCTGCCAAACAGGTTTTTTTCTTTTTTCACGATTATTGAACCTCCTTATATGACCTGGCTGAGCATCAGAGCACCCAGATCTTCCACGGAGGAGGAAGCCGGGAGGATTCCCGCTATTTTGCCTCCGGAGACGATCGCGATGCGGTCGCAGCTCTGGCGAAGCTCCTCCAGCTCTGAGGAGACCATTACGATAGTGACACCGCTTTCGCGGTTGAATTGTTTAAGCGCGTTCAGCACCAGTGCTTTGGCACCGACGTCGATGCCTCGGGTGGGCTCGGACACGAACAGAAGCCGGGGCTCAAGCGCAAAGGCTTTTGCCAGGCAGACTTTCTGCTGATTGCCGCCCGAGAGCTCGCGGGCTTTCTGGTGGGAGCCGACGCATTTTATGGCAAGAGATTTGATGTACTTATCGGTGATCTCTTTGATGGCTTTTTCATCACGCCAGGTGATCGGCCCGTATTTCTTGAGGAATTTGTTCTGGATCTGCATGGCCGGGAAGGCGATGTTCCATTCCAGAGACTCGTCCAGAAGAAGGCCGACGCCACGTCTGTCTTCGGACACGAAGGAGAAGCCGGAATCCAGACATTTTCTGGGATTGTTGAGCGGGATCTCCTGTCCGTCGAAGACGACTTTTCCGCCTGCCTGGTAAAGGCCCATGATCCCATTGGGGATGCCGAGCTTGCCCTGGCCTGCCAGACCGCCGATTCCGAGGATCTCGCCTTCTTTAACCTCCAGACTGACGTTTCTCACGGTCTCGCCGGGCATGTCGACCCAGAGCTTTTCGATGGAGAGGATAGTGCGGTTGCTTTCGGTGTTGCGGACATCGGCAGAGGAAGCATTGCTCATCACGTTACGGCCGACCATGTATTTGGTGATCTCGCTGACATTTGTGTCTTTTGCCGCCGCTTCGTTTACGATATAACCGTCACGCATGACGACCACGCGGTCGCACACGGAAAGGATCTCCTGCAGACGGTGGGTGATGAAGATGATGGCGATGCCGCGCTGTGACATGCCTCTGATGGATTCGAGGAGGGCCTCGGCTTCCTTTTCGGTCAGTACGGCGGTCGGCTCGTCCAGGATGAGCAGCTTTAGCTGTTCCTTGGAAAGCTCGCGCGCGATCTCGGTAAACTGTTTGTGGCCGACGGGCATCTCACTGATGACCATGTTGCGGTCGATGTCCACGCCCATCATTTCGATCGCGTTTGCGGCGCGTTCGTCCATTTCTTTCCGTTTTAATGTATTCAGACGATCGCCGAAGATTTCGGAGATCACATTTTTCCTTGTCGGTTCTCTGTTGAGAAGTATATTTTCGGTGGTGGTGAAGCCGGGGATCAGGGAGAATTCCTGGTGAACCATTCCGATTCCCGCTGCGATCGCGTCAAACGGGGAAGAAAAATTTACGGTCTTTCCGTTCAGGATGATCTCGCCGCCGTAGCCTCCGGTCTCCCGGATCATGTCGGCGCCGAAAAGGATACGCATCAGAGTGGATTTTCCGGCGCCGTTCTCGCCGACCAGTCCGATTACTTCTCCTTCACCAAGCTTCAGATTGATATCTGCAAGCACCTGGTTGCCGAAGAAATCCTTTTGGATATTCCGCATTTCGAGAAGAGTGTTGCTTTGAGCATTCATATTTTTGATAACCTTTCAGTTCCAAGTTAAAGATAACCGGCAATCCGCTGCGTTGTTTGCCGCTAATCGATTAAAAGGGGGAGAAACAAGTCCTCCCCCTTCCTGTACCGGTACGGTATGATCACATCATTATTTGGTGGTGAAATATTTCTCGGGAACTTCGATATCTGTGGAGCCCATGAAGTGTCCGGGATCGCCCATGATGTAGGTATCCTGGTATACAAGGAATACGTTGTCCATCTTGACACCGGTGTCTGCGTTGGTGTAGTTGGAGCCGTTCCACTCAGCCTTCGGGGAGAATTCCTGATAAGCTGCTGCGATATCATCGATATCATCCAGTTCGCTCTTGCCGTCGATGACGTTCATAGCGTGCTGTGCAAGACCTGCGGAAACAGTGTAGCCATAGGAGTATGCCCATGTTCCGAATCTGCCTGCGCCGCCTTTTTCTACGATTGCGGATTCAACCTTTGCGAGGATCTTCTCGAAATCGCCTGCTTCTTCGGTCAGGTCAAGTCCGAGTGCTCCCGGATAGCCCATAAGCGGAGACGGAAGGTCAGCTTCGATAAAGTATCCGCCGTACTCGAGGAGCTGTTTGAGCAGCGGCTCGGTATGTGCGTCGTTTGTACAGAAGTATGCGGAGTTGGTGCCGTATTTCTCTACCCACTCCGGAACATGCTCAAGAATGTAAGCCTGTGCACCCGGAACACCTACGTCTGTGGTGGGATCGGGAGCGGTCTCCATCTCGAATTTCATTCCGAACTCTTCGCAGGCTGCCTTCATGATGGCAACACGGCGGCTCATTGTCTCGTAGGACATATGACGCGGGAAGGAAATGTGTACGAAGGTGTCGCATCCGAGCTCATGAGCGGTACGGATGATCAGATATCCACGTGCTACGAAGTCGTTGTTGCAGACCAGGTCGGCTGCGCTTCCGATCTCGGGAAGGTCCTCGTGAGACTCACCTGCGATGCAGAGGATGTCAGGTCTTCTTTCTTTGATCTGACGGAAAGCTTCGGTGGTTCCCGGGATAGCCTGGTTTACGATGATG
>CADCPK010000083.1 GCA_902803215.1 uncultured Lachnospiraceae bacterium | reverse complement strand
GGGTATGCACAACATGGATGATTCGATCCGCAGTTTTGCCCGCAGCTGTTTCAACTATGCTCTCGATATGGGCGAGTCTGTCTGGTTTGGCAGCAAAGATACGATCTCCAAAACGTACGATGCAAGATTTAAAGCAATCTTCCAGGAGATCTTTGATACGGAATACAAAGAAAAATTCGATGCTGCAGGGCTTGAATATTTCTACAGCCTGATCGATGACATCGTAGCCCGTGTCATGAAGACAGAAGGCGGATTTATCTGGGCATGCAAGAACTATGACGGCGATGTGATGAGCGACATGGTTTCTTCTGCATTTGGCTCACTGGCGATGATGACCTCTGTTCTGGTTTCGCCGGATGGCATCTACGAATATGAAGCCGCGCACGGAACCGTACAGCGCCATTATTATAAACATCTGATAGGCGAGGAGACCTCCACAAACTCGGTGGCGACGATCTTTGCCTGGACAGGCGCGCTCAGAAAACGCGGTGAACTTGACGGTATCAAAGAACTGGAAGAGTTTGCGGACAGACTGGAAAAAGCCACGATCGATACGATCGAATCCGGCAAAATGACCCGTGACCTTGCGCTTATCACTTCGATCAAGGATCCGGTCGTTCTGAACAGCCGCGACTTTATCCTTGCCATCCGTGAAAGATTGTAATATATTTCGTGGTTTATCTTCATCATTCGAATAAATATTCCGGGAGTGGCTGTATCGATGAAAAATAAAAGATATTTTCCAATGTTTATTGACCTTTCGGACAAAAGCGTGGTGATCGTCGGAGGAGGCAGTACCGCGGTACGTCGAACAAGAACGCTTCTGCAGTTCACAAGAAACGTGACCGTGATCGCAAAGGATGCCGCACAGGAGCTGATCGACATGGAAAAACTGGGCAAGATCACTTTGCATCAGCGCCTGGTAAAGCGGTCGGACTTTCATGACGCCTATCTTGTGCTGACGGCGACGACGGATCGAAAGCTTAACGATGATATCTACAGACTCTGCAAAGAAGAGGGAATCTATGTGAATGTATCCAACGACAGGGAAAAATCGGATTTTCAGTTCCCGGGGATATACATTCGCAACGACATGGTCGTCGGAGTGGCCGCGACAGGGCTTGACAGTGAAAAGGCCAGGAAAGTGAGCGCTGCCGTGCAGACTGCGGTGGAGAAAACTATGGAGTCGTCCGACTAAAGAATGATATATGTTTCTTGTGGCAGAAGATACTTTATGATATAATAAAGGACAGATTTTGATAAACCTGATATGGCAACAGGAGGCAAGGGATGGACAGCAAAAAATATGTAGCATATGTAGGTTCATATACACACGGTACAAGTAAAGGCGTCAAAGTATATGACGTTGATGTGGAGAACGGTATTCTGACCGAACGGAGTGAAGTCAAGGTCAGCAATGCTTCTCATACTGCGGTTTCCAAGAATTATAAATATCTGTATGCAATTGAAGATGAAGGAGTTGCGGTTTTTCGAAGGGACGAGAACGGTGACCTTCATCGAATCAACAGTGTGGATATTGACGGTATGAGAGGATGTTTCCTGGCAACGGATGTGGACGGAAAATACCTGTATGTGGCGGGATACCATGACGGGAAGGTGACGGTCGTCCATACGCATCAGGACGGGCGCCTGGGCAGTCTGATGGACGGTGTGTTCCACAGCGGTCTGGGAAGCGTTGCCGAACGTAATTTCAGGCCACACGTCAATTGTGTACGGCCTACGCCGGACAATAAATATCTGTGCGCAGTAGACAACGGCATCGACCAGATAAAAGTATATCGTATCAACAAAAGGACGAACAAGCTGGAACTTGTCGATATCGTCAGATGTCCCAGAGAGAGCGGACCGCGTATCATTCGCTTCAGCAGAGACGGGCGTTTTGCATATGTGCTGTTTGAACTCAGCAATGAGATTAAGGTTTATTCCTATGACGGCAGCGGAAAGCAGCCCGAGTTCGAACTTCTTCAGTCCGTAAGCACACTGTATAAAGAGAACGATCCCGATGCTATCCACAGTGCGGCGTCGGGCCTTGCGCTCGCTCCCGACAGTAAGCATCTTTACTGCACCACCGCGGGCGAAAATACAGTCTCGATGTTCGAGATCGATCAGGAGACAGGTCTTCTTACCAAAAAGTTCACCCTCCCGATCAGCGGAGACTATCCGAAGGACCTCGTGATCTTCCCCGACAATCAGCATATTGCGGTGGCAAATCATGCAAGTAATACCATAACCACATTTAAGGTGGATTATGATAAGAACATTATCGTGATGAACAGTAAACCGCTCCACGTGGACCAGCCCAACAGCATCCATATCTGGGCTGTGCCGGATGAGCCGGCGGCACCGTCCGAGACGGAGCTGCTTAATAAATGAGTAATTTGAGTAATTGGGGACGTTCCTTTTTGACTCATTTTTGCTTGCAAAAATGAGTCAAAAAGGAACGTCCCCAATTACTCAAAAAGAAACGTCCCCAATTACTCATCCCACTTTTTACATATACACCTTCCTCAGATTCTCCACCCTCGCGGTCATATTCGCGAGCAGCGCATCCGCGACAGTCAGTGCCGCCATCGCTTCTACCACGACCACTGCGCGGGGAACCACGACAGGATCGTGTCGGCCTGCTATCTCGATATCCGTGGGAACACCGTCTTTGGTGACGGTCTGCTGTGTGCGGGAGATGGAGGGAGTGGGCTTTAGATGAGCCCGCAGAATAATATCGCTGCCATCACTGATGCCGCCCATTATGCCGCCTGCATGATTGGCGGTTTTTATAATGCGTCCGGATTCGTCGGCGGTAAAGCCGTCGTTATCCTCGGAGCCGCAGATCGTGGTAACCTGTACTCCGTCACCGATCTCGACCGCCTTGACAGCGCCGATGGACATGATCGCCTGTGCGAGAGAAGCGTCCAGCTTGCCAAAGACCGGCTCGCCCAGGCCTGCGGGAACATTCTTTACGATGCATTCGATGACCCCGCCGGCGCT
>CADCPK010000082.1 GCA_902803215.1 uncultured Lachnospiraceae bacterium | reverse complement strand
TGACTGGGTGTTCTCCCGCCAGAGATACTGGGGCGAGCCCATCCCGATCATCCATTGCCCGAAGTGCGGCAATGTTCCGGTTCCCGAGGATCAGCTTCCGCTGACGCTGCCCGAGGTCGAGAGCTATCAGCCGACAGGCACCGGCGAGTCACCGCTGGCTGCCATCGACGAGTGGGTCAACACCACCTGCCCGTACTGCGGTTCTCCGGCGAAGAGAGAGACCAACACCATGCCGCAGTGGGCCGGTTCTTCCTGGTACTTCCTGCGTTACGTGGACAACAAGAACTCCGAGGAGCTTGTATCCCGCGAGAAGGCCGATAAATATCTTCCGGTAGATATGTATATCGGCGGCGTTGAGCATGCGGTGCTGCATCTGCTTTATTCCAGATTCTACACCAAGTTCCTGTGCGATATCGGTGCGATCGACTTTGACGAGCCGTTCACCAAGCTGTTCAACCAGGGTATGATCACCGGAAAGAACGGCATCAAGATGAGTAAATCCAAAGGAAACGTGGTTTCTCCGGATGATCTTGTCGAGGACTATGGCTGTGACTCGCTGCGTATGTACGAACTGTTCGTGGGTCCGCCCGAACTGGATGCCGAGTGGGACGACAGAGGAATCGACGGTGTTTCCCGCTTCCTGAAGAGATTCTGGAACCTGGCTGTAACAAGCATCGAGAAGGATGTTCCGGAAACCAAAGAGATGGTCAAGATCCGCCATCAGCTGGTGCGCTGCATCACCGAGCGTCTTGAGAGCTTCAGCCTGAACACGGTTATTTCGGGCTTTATGGAGTATAACAATAAACTGATCGATCTTGCGAAGAGCACAGGCGGTGCCGTCGACAAAGAGACGATCTCCACCTTCGTTGTGCTGCTTGCACCTTTCGCTCCGCACATCGCCGAGGAACTCTGGGAGATGCTGGGCAATACAGACAGCGTGTTCCACACAACCTGGCCTGAGTACGACGAAGAGAAGATGAAGGACGACGAGATTCAGGTTCCGGTCCAGATCAACGGCAAGACCCGTCTGGTCATCAGCATTCCCGCCGACGCTTCCAAAGAGGATGCGATCAAGGCCGGCAAAGAGGCTGTGGCCGATAAGCTGACAGGGAATATCGTGAAAGAGATCTATGTGCCGAAGAAGATCATTAACATTGTAATGAAATAAGGAAACACAGGGGGACGGTCCTTTTGTGTTCGGATAGTGCGAAACATGTTCCTAAGGGGAATGTTTCCTTCCGAACACAAAAGGACCGTCCCCCTGTGTTTCCCTGTGTTTCACAATTGCACTTGATTAAAGCTTTAAAGCGTGATATAATCTTTTTATTGTATGAGTGATACGCACAGTTGTCGCTCATAAGGAAACAAAAAAACAAGGAGGAGATACAAATGAAAAAAAGCGTTCTTTCCGTAATGTTGACAACAGCAATGGCTGTCTCCATGATCGCGGCGGTTCCCGCAATGGCTGAGTCCGTAACGATCGGCGTCTATGAGCCGGCTTCAGGCGACAATGGCGCAGGCGGCAAGCAGGAAACACTCGGTATTCAGTACGCAAACAGCGTTGCTCCGACCGTTGAGATCGACGGAACAGAGTACGATGTAGTGCTTGATATCGTAGACAACGAATCCAACAATGACAAAGCTGTTTCGGCGGCTTCCAAGCTGGTGAGCGACGGCTCCTCCATTGTCCTCGGCTCCTACGGCTCGGGCGTTTCCATCGCAGGATCCCAGACCTTTGCAGACGCAGG
Source organism: uncultured Lachnospiraceae bacterium (assembly GCA_902803215.1). Classification (GTDB taxonomy): domain Bacteria; phylum Bacillota; class Clostridia; order Lachnospirales; family Lachnospiraceae; genus Blautia_A. The sequence goes on along the minus strand of CADCPK010000082.1, from coordinate 2,498 downwards.
CGTTCCGGCACTCGGCGTCACCTGCACCAACCCGCAGGTTACCCTCGGAAATACACATTACTTCCGCATCTGCTTCCTCGATCCGTTCCAGGGAACCGTTCTTGCAAACTTTGCAAAGGACAACTTTGAAGCGGCTAAAGCATACGTTCTGACAAAACAGGGCGATGACTACTCCGCAGGACTCGGACACTACTTTACGCAGGCGTTCGAAGATCTGGGCGGCGAAGTTGTAGCCGAGACCTTCCCGGAAGGCAACAGTGACTTTACATCCTACATCACCTCTGCAAAGAACGCAGAAGCAGATGTTATCTTTGCTCCGACATCCACCGAGGCCGCTGCTCTGATCATCGAGCAGGCTGCAGCTCAGGGCGTAGAGGTTCCGCTTCTTGCAGGCGATACCTGGGATTCCAACGTTATCCTCAACGCTGCCGAAGGCAAAGATGTTTCTATCTATGTAACCACATTCTATCAGGAAGGCGGCAACGCAGAGTTTGACGAAGGTATGAAAGAATTCATCAACAGCGATTCCACCAACCTGGCAAACAACGGCGGAGACGACACAGTCGCAGCTGTTACCGCAATGGGCTATGACGCATACTTCACAGCTCTTGAAGCACTGAAGGCAGCAGGATCCACCGATCCGGCAGCAGTCAACGAAGCACTGTGGAATGTTACATACGATGGCGTCTGCGGCCGTATCGAGTTCGACGAGAACGGCGATGCAGCCCGCAGCGCGGCATTTGTAAAACAGGCCAACACCGAAACCGGAGCATGGGACTTCGTAGCAGAGCAGGGCATCGAATAATACGGGCCTTTGTCTGAAACATCTAACCGGCAGCTTGCTTAGGCAGGATATCGGTCAGCGGCAAGCAGCGCAGCGGATTGCCGGTTACTGTTGACATCGTTTAGACACTACGGGGCGGGCGTTAATCACCCGCCCTTTATTCAGTTTTCGGGAGGAAACAAATGGACATGCTGAGTAAAAACCTGCCGTATATCCTGGCAGGCATCTCCGTAGGCGGCCAGTACGCACTGATCGCCATAGGCTATACCATGGTCTACGGCATCCTGCGTCTGATCAACTTTGCACATGGAGATATTTTCATGGTTGCCGGCCTGATGATGGTGTATATGTCGGCCTCACTGCCGATGTATATTGCTATTCCGCTGGTGATCCTTCTGACGGTTCTGATCGGCTTTATGGTGGAACGCGTCGCCTACAAACCTCTTCGGCAGGCACCGCGTATGTCGGTCATGATCTCGGCCATCGGCGTATCGTATCTGCTGCAGAACCTTGCCCTCTATATCACGGGCGGTCTGGCACAGCAGTATCCGACCATTCCCTGGATAAGCGATCAGATCACGGTTTTCGGCGCTTCGACCAAAAGAGTTACCGTGATCACACCTTTCCTGACCATCATTCTGGTCGTTCTGCTTGTGACCCTGATCAAAAAGACCAAGATCGGCATGGCCATGCGTGCCGCTTCCAAGGATTTTGAGACATCCCAGCTCATGGGTATCAAGATCAACAACGTCATCAGTACGACCTTCATCATCGGTTCGTTCCTTGCAGCGGTCGGAAGCCTCCTGTTTTTCTCGAACTACACCGGCGTTACCCCGACCATCGGTACCATGCCCGGACTTAAAGCGTTCGTCGCAGCTGTTTTCGGTGGTATCGGCTCCATACCGGGAGCGGTCATCGGCGCGTTTATCATCGGTATCTGCGAGAACCTGATCATGATGCTCAACCAGTTTGTGAAGGTGGATATCTCCAACTTCAAGGATGCCTTTGCATTCCTGCTGCTGATCATCATCCTGCTGTTTAAACCGACAGGTCTGTTCGGCGAGAAGCAGACGGACAAAGTATAAGGAGGGCATGAGATGAATAAGAAAAAAGAAGTTCTGATCAGTGTAATCCTTATCGCCGCACTGCTGGGTATTTTACGTATTCTTGAGGTTAACATTAAGCCGACATCGCAGTGGGCGATGCTGCTTACGGTCCTCAAAAAGGGATCGATCTATGCGCTTGTCGCCGTTTCGATGAACCTGCTCAACGGTTTTACCGGCCTTTTCTCGCTGGGCCAGGCAGGCTTTATGATGATCGGTGCCTATACCTACGGCGTACTCACCATTCCGCCCGCAGACCGTGAGATGGTCTACATGTACTACGACGGCGGTATCATCAAATTTGCTGTTCCGGTCATCGTCGGCCTTCTTGCAGCCGGCGCGATGGCGGCAGTGTTCGCGTTCCTCATCGGTCTTCCGGTCCTCAGACTGAAGAGCGACTATCTGGCGATCGCGACGCTCGGTTTTGCCGAGATCATGCGTGCGCTTTTCCAGTGGGATACACTCGGACCGCTCACCAACGGATCGAACATGATCAGAAACTATCCGACATTTAAGACTATCCTGTTTCCGTTCATCGTCTCCGGCGTGTGTATTGCCGTGATCGTTCTGCTGATCAACTCCACGTACGGCAGAGCTTTCAAGGCCATCCG
>CADCPK010000081.1 GCA_902803215.1 uncultured Lachnospiraceae bacterium | reverse complement strand
AGCCAATCCGCTAAGAAGAACTAAAATAGCCTGCTCAGGAGAGCCTTCGCGGCTAAGTTCTTCTAAGCGTCTTGTCTCTTCGGGCAGACACAACGGTTCACAGCCTGATGCCACTTCGCGCGGGGGCTGCGGTGGGGCTTGACAGGTTGGGGAGTGAATGGTGACGGGACGGAGTACAGTGCAGTTGCAAACCGAAAACAATTCATGTATACTAAATTATTGCGGCTGCGTGCCGTTGTTTTGCAAGTCAGCCTCTATTTCGGCTGCAGAAGGAGTTTTATATGGTCATTGATTTTCACACACACATATTTCCGGACAAGATCGCCCCGAAGGCCATACCGAATCTGGCGAAGACAAGCGGCCAGACGCCGATGTATGACGGTACCCGCGCGGGTCTCCTCTCGTCCATGGAACGAAGCGGCATCGACCTCAGCATCATTCTCCCTGTTGTAACCGCACCTCATCAGTTCGATTCGATCTTCCGGTTCGCTTATTCTATAAACGAGGACTACGAGTCCGGGAGGGAAAAACGACTCCTGTCCTTCGCGGGAATACATCCCGACGCCGAGGACATCGACTCTCAGCTAAAGCTGATCGCCCACGAAGGTTTCCGGGGGATCAAGATCCATCCCAACTATCAGGGAAGATTATTCACCGATATCCGCTATCTGCGCCTGATCGACAAAGCCTCCGAGCTCGGCCTGATCATAATCACCCACACCGGGTACGACCCCTACACCCCGGGCGAGGAATACTGCACTCCCGATATGATCCTCTCCGTGATAAACGAACTGCATCCTCCCAAACTGGTGCTGGCCCACTTCGGGAGCAATCAAAACTACGAAGAAAGCTTAGAAAAGCTTGCCGGCCGGGACGTCTGGCTCGACACCGCCTTCTCCCTGGCAACCATGCCCGAGGAAACAGCGGTGAAACTAATTAAGAAACATGATGCCAACCGTGTCCTGTATGGCAGTGACGGCCCTTGGACCAACCAGAAAGCCGGTGTGGACCGCCTCCTCTCCTTCCCCAGCCTCAGCCCCGCAGAGCAGGAGATGATTCTCTTCAAAAACGCACAAGCACTGCTTTCACTTTAATCCCAAACAAAAAACTCCGGCAAGCCGGAGTTTTTTATTATTGTGAGTCCTTTCTTTACTGTTCCTCCTGCTCGGGCAGCGCCACCTTCCTGGCAACCTCCACCTTCTCATCATAACAAGAGAATATCTGCTCCACTCTTCTTTTGTTCATACCGGGTGTCACCAAACTCACGATCGGTACCACGATCAGCCCGGCGATCATTGCTGCTGCACCCGCATTGATTGGGGATGCGATAAACTTGATGAACATATTCAGCACCGTGATCCCCACGCCCACGACAAAGCTTACCCACACGGATGCTTTGCTGGTCCTCTTCCAGAAGAGTCCGTAGAGGAAGGGGGCGAGGAATGCGCCGGCGAGGGCGCCCCAGGAGATACCCATAAGCTGGGCGATGAAGGTCGGCGGATTCAGAGCAAGGATTACAGAGATCGCGATAAAGAACACGATCAGTATACGCATGATGAGCAGCTGCTGCTTCTCTTTCATGTCCTTTACAATATTGCCCTTGATCAGGTCGAGGGTCAGGGTGGAGCTTGAGGTAAGTACCAGAGAGCTCAAGGTCGACATCGAGGCCGAGAGCACCAGGATCACCACGATACCGATCAGCACGTCGGGCAGAGTAGAGAGCATGGACGGGATGATCGCGTCGAAGGCGATGCTTCCGTCTGCCCTGTAGATCGCCTCGGAGTCAAACAGTCTGCCGAAACCGCCGAGGAAATAGCAGCCGCCGGCGATGATAAATGCAAAGATGGTCGAAATAATCGTTCCGGTCTGGACCGCTTTCTCGTTTTTGATGGTGTAGAATTTGTGTACCATCTGCGGCAGGCCCCAGGTTCCCAGGGAAGTCAGGATGACAACGCCGAGCAGGTTGATCGGGTCCGGGCCGAAGAATGATGTGAACGCACCGGGCTGGCCCATGGTTACGGGGTTATCGCTCGGGAACTCCGCGAGGCTTTTGATGGCTCCGATGAAGCCGCCCTGTCCGTTGATCACGGCAACGATAACGGCGCTGATACCGAAGATCATGATGATACCCTGGATAAAATCGTTGACTGCGGTAGCCATGTATCCGCCGAGAATGACATATACTCCTGTAAGAGCCGCCATCAGAATTACGCAGAGCTTGTAATCGATGTTGAATGCCATCCCGAACAGGCTGGAAAGGCCATTGTAAAGGGATGCTGTATACGGAATAAGAAAGATGAACGCGATCACCGATGCAGCGATGCGCAGGGCATTGCTGTCAAAGCGTTTGCCGAAGAAGTCCGGCATGGTGGCAGCGCCGAGATAATGTGTCATGATCCTGGTCCGTCTGCCGAGAATGATCCAGGCAAGAAGACTTCCGATCAGCGCATTTCCTATACCTACCCATGTAGCGGAAAGTCCGTACTTCCATCCAAACTGGCCGGCGTATCCGACAAAGACGACTGCCGAAAAGTACGAAGTACCGTAAGCGAATGCAGTGAGCCACGGGCCTACGTTACGCCCGCCAAGTACAAAACCATCCACGGAGCCTGCATTTTTACGGGTGCTGAGACCTACTCCGATCATGACGGCAAAGAAGGCAATCAGAAGAATCAATTTAATAGCCATACAACAGTGTCCTCCTCATACTTAGTATATTAGCTTTTTGCGTCTTAACCTTTTACGCGTTAAACTTTAACGCATTAAACTTTAACGCTTTTATTTGTTAAACTGCAAAAATTAGTATATCACATCTCCGAGAATTGTCAACGGATTTTTTCTTTGTTGACAATCCGCTTTTTTTTGGTTATTATATACTTCAGTGATTTTATGCGTTAAAGCGTTGATCAATCAAAATAGCGGACCGGGAGGGGCAACTGCCGTCCGCAGGAAAGGAGCAAAAAATGCCTATCACAGAACTGCTGGAGCGTAACAGCAAATTGTACAGCAACGAAACCTGTTTGGTAGAGATCAATCCCGAGGTGAAGGATACCCGCCGGGTAACATGGAAAGAGTTTGAGTTGATCGAGCCGGAGCACTCCAGCTACTATAAGAGAAGAATCACCTGGAGCGTTTTTGATGAGAAGGCGAACAGATTTGCCAATCTTCTGCTCGAGAGAGGAGTCAAGAAGGGCGATAAAGTAGCCATCCTTCTGATGAACTGTCTGGAGTGGCTGCCGATCTATTTTGGTATTTTGAAGACCGGTGCTCTTGCCGTTCCTCTTAATTTCCGTTATTCCGCAGATGAGATCCAGTACTGTCTGGATCTGGCTGAGGTGGATATCCTGGTGTTTGGCCCCGAGTTTATCGGCCGTGTTGAGGAAGTTGCGGACGAGATCGGCAAGCACCGCCTCCTGTTTTATGTGGGCGATGGTTGTCCTCGATTTGCGGAGGATTATTCTCTGCAGGTGGCTGATTGTTCAAGCCAGGCGCCGGGCATTGAGCTGAGCGACGATGATTATGCTGCCATCTATTTTTCTTCCGGTACGACCGGTTTTCCGAAGGCGATCCTGCATACGCACCGTGCGTTGATGCATTCGGCCATCTGTGAGCAGAAGCATCATGGGCAGACCAAGGATGATGTTTTCCTTTGCATTCCTCCGCTTTACCATACGGGAGCTAAGATGCATTGGTTCGGCAGCCTGATTTCCGGAAGCAAGGCTGTGTTGCTGAAGGGTGCTTCTCCGCAGTTCATCCTGCAGGCGATCTCGGCGGAGCGCTGTTCTATCGTGTGGCTGCTTGTTCCGTGGGCGCAGGATCTGCTGCTTGCCATCGATAACGGTGATGTGAAGCTTGAGGATTATGAGCTTGATCAGCTTCGTCTGATGCATATCGGTGCTCAGCCGGTTCCGCCGAGTCTGATCAAGCATTGGAAGGAGTACTTCCCGCATCATCAGTATGATACCAACTATGGTCTCAGTGAGTCGATCGGACCGGGCTGTGTGCATCTTGGTGTGGAGAACATCCACAAGGTTGGTGCCATCGGTAAGGCCGGTTATGGTTGGGAGACCAAGATCATCGATGAGAACGGGAATCCGGTTAAGCAGGGTGAGACGGGCGAGCTTGCGGTTAAGGGCCCCGGTGTCATGGTCTGCTATTACAATGATCCTAAGTCAACGGCGGAGGTTCTTCATGGTGACTGGCTTTACACCGGTGATATGGCTATGGAGGATGAGGATGGGTTTATCTTCCTGGTTGACCGTAAGAAGGATGTCATCATCAGTGGTGGTGAGAACCTGTATCCTGTTCAGATCGAGGATTTCCTGCGTACGAACAATGAGATTCATGATGTTGCGGTGATTGGTCTTCCGGATAAGCGTTTGGGCGAGATCGCGGCTGCGATCGTTCAGCTGAAGCCGGGCTCCACATGCACGGAGGAGGACATCAACAACTTCTGTCTCAAGCTTCCGCGCTATAAACGTCCGCGTAAGATCATCCTGGCTGATGTTCCGAGAAATGCGACCGGAAAGATCGAGAAGCCGAAGCTGCGTGAGATGTACGGAGCATCAAAACTGGTGGCGGCGCAGAATGAGGTGAAGTAAACACCTCCCGGCGGGCTGCCTAACCGGTCAATCCCCATGCCGGGAAGCAGCCCGTGGGTACATCAGGGCGTGAACCGGTGCCTGCTGATCCTCAGAGCCAATCGCCTAAGAAAGACTAAAAAATCCGCTCAGGAGAGCCTTCGCGGATTAGTCTTT
>CADCPK010000080.1 GCA_902803215.1 uncultured Lachnospiraceae bacterium | reverse complement strand
ACCTTTTTGAAAAGAATTATAGAGCATTCGCGTCATCCTACAAAAAACTGTGCGAAAGCTTTCAGGAGGAAAAGATCGTCTTTCGTCCTGAGGAAAAAGCAGGGATCGAATGGCAGGTTTACCGGGAGGACGGTTCCAATGCTTTATCTTTCAAGGTCGGAAATACTCGAATGTATGTTGTGAAGGAGGCCGTTTCTTTTTTGCAGGCGTTCAGAAGCGGGCAGACGATTCAGTACGGGAAGGATCTCATTCTGACTCATGATCCGGATAACCTGGAGGAACAGGATGCCTCAGCAATTCGGCTGCTCATGGGGGCCAAGTATTCTGTCGGGAAAAAATCCGATAAAAAGAACAAGCGCTATATTACCGTGAGCGACAATATCCTGGAAAACCTTTTTGAGCATCTTTCCGGGAGGCGTATTATCTACAACGATGTGCCGTGTCTTCTGCGCCTGGAAAAACAGGAGGTCCGGCTGAGTATCGACAAAAAGTACGTTATTTCGACAAATCTGGACAGCGATGGACAGGAGTTTTTTAATCTTTGCGGCAAAGGCTTTATCGTCACCCGACTGAAAAATAATGAAAACGGCGTGATTGACCGGACATCCGGAACAGCGGCGGAGAACGGGCTGATACAGCTGGTATATGATAATCCGTCGGTGAGCATGAAGCCTATCCTCAAGGATTTTAAAAAGAATGTGTATTCGCGTTTCTTCGACATGTTCGATGTGGATAAAGCTGTTTCCGAGGATTTCCGGCTCAGCGAGATTCGCATCAATACCTACTTTGATTACGAGAAATCCGTGGTTACCTGCAAGACGAAGATCATGAAGGATGATAAGCCGGTAACACCGGAGGGACTTAGCGAAAGGGCCGACATTGCAAAGTATGAGCTGCTTTTGAATTATCTGTCTGAACTTGGCTTTGAAAACAGCATTATGGAGGATGAAGCCAGGATCCTTTCCTTTTTTAAGATGGATTTTACCCGGCTCAAAAGCCTGACCAATGTATATCTGTCAGACAGCATAAAGAACAAGGAACTGCGGTCAATCGGCAAGCCGGTGATCCGAGTGACCTACCGGAACGATATGATGAGCGCGTTTCTGGAAAAAAGTGAATACACGGAGGACGAACTCGAGAAGATCCTGCGGGGAATCAGGAGAAAGAAGAAATTTATCCTTCTGGATGGAAATCGGATCGTGGATCTTTCCGGCGAAGCTGCAAGGGATTTTGAGGAGACGGTGACTGACCTTGGGCTGAAAAGCGGAGAGCTCTATAAAGAAAAGAAAATCTCCATGATCACGGCGATCAAAGCCTTTGCCCATGAAAAAAGCTGCCGTGCCGACAGGTACCTGAGGGATATGATAGATGAAATCCGGTCCTTTAAGGAGGCTGAGATTCCTGTCCCCACGCTGAAGGGCGAACTCCGGGATTATCAGGCAGAGGGCTACAACTGGCTTTGCATTCTTTCGAGATACGGCATGGGAGGAATACTGGCAGATGACATGGGCCTTGGGAAAACCATACAGGTCATTTCCCTGATCAAGGCTGACAAGTCGGAACAGCCGAGTCTTGTGGTCTGCCCGAAGAGCCTGGTTTTTAACTGGATAAGCGAGTTTGCCCGCTTTGACGGAGAAACAGAAGTCGTGGAAATATATGGGCCCGACAGTAAAAGAAGTGAAAGAATTTCGGCTATTGATTATCATAAGAAAGCCGTCTATGTGACTTCTTACGAATCCCTGCGGAATGATATCTCGAAGTATTCCGGGGAATTCAACTACGGAATTCTGGATGAAGCCCAGTATATCAAAAATGTCCACGCCTTGAAGACAAAATCCGTCAAGGAGTTGAAAGTACGCCATCGTTTTGCCCTGACAGGAACACCGATTGAAAACAGTGTCGTCGATCTGTGGAGCATATTTGATTATATTATGCCGGGTTATTTTGAGGAGCTTTCAAAGTTTAAGGAAAGTGACACGGCGGATATTGCCAGAAAAGCCAGACCGTTTATCCTGAGAAGGGTGAAGGAGGATGTTCTTGACGACCTTCCGCCTAAATACGAGCGTCTGCTTACGGCAGAGATGCCGGAGGGGCAGAGGAAAGTTTATGATGCCTTCAGGATGGAGGCCAGGAACAGGCTGGAAGACGGGGAAAAAGCTTTTGATATTCTGCCATACCTGACAAGGCTTCGACAGATCTGTGTGGATCCCGGCATGTTTGTTGAAGATTATGCCGGCAGGTCCGGAAAGCTCGAGCTTCTTGAAACGTTGATCCCTGAATATCTGGAAAAGGGCCACAGAATCCTTATTTTTTCCCAGTTTGTGAAAGCGCTGGAGAGGGTCAGGAGCCTTCTTTCAGAACTTGATATTTCTGCTTATTTTCTCAGTGGAGATACACCGGCGAAGCAGAGGATCGAGATGATGGATCTGTTCAACAACGGAAGCGGAACGGATGTCTTTTTGGTTTCGCTGAAAGCAGGCGGGACCGGACTTAACCTTACCGGCGCGGATACCGTGATCCATCTTGATCCATGGTGGAATGTTGCCGCCGAGAACCAGGCATCTGACCGTACTCACAGGATTGGGCAGAAACGGAATGTGGAAGTCATCAAGCTGATTGCGGAGGACAGCATTGAGCAGAGGGTGGTGGAACTTCAGGATATCAAGAAAGAAGTGATCAATCAGGTAATATCGGATGACGATGGCTCGGTGACAAGCGCAAGTCTTGAAGATATTGCGTTTGTGCTGGGATGAGCAGCAGCGGGCCAAAGAGATACGTCCCCATTGACCCGGCCGGTTGCTTTTGACATAAAGAAGATAGAATTCGTATGATTTCTGTCGGTGACATTTGGTTTTTAGCATATGAGACTTAAAAGAAAAAGATGGATTATATGTGCGGCGGCGCTTCTGCTTATAGCTGCGGCCTCCTGTATTATTTTTGGTACTAAATATACGAGACAGGAATGTATCATACAAAAAGACAGTAAGCGTATTTATGGGCAGCTGTATCTTCCCGGAAGAGGGATGGGAAAGTACCCGCTGGTGATTCTGGGGCATGGGTATGGAGGAAGTTATTCCGATAATCTGGATTATGGACGATATCTCTCATCGCGCGGAATCGCCTGTTATGTCTTTGATTTCTGTGGAGGGAGCGAGGACAGCAAAAGCAGCGGAAGCATGGCGGATATGAATATACTGACCGAAGTTTCGGACATGAATGATATCGTCGATTATATGCTTGAACAGATATGGCTCGACAAAAGCAGGCTGTACCTTGCCGGGAAGAGCCTGGGAGGGAGCGTTGCCGCACTGACCGGTTCGGAACGTCCCGAGGATGTCGCGGGACTTATTCTGCATTATCCGTTCTTTGTAGTATCTGAGGCGTTCCTCCCCGAAGGAGAGCAGGCCGATGGAAATCTGCGATATGTTATTGATGACGTCTTCGGAAAGATCAGTCGTT
>CADCPK010000079.1 GCA_902803215.1 uncultured Lachnospiraceae bacterium | reverse complement strand
TCCTGCCGGAGAATAACCTGACGATATGCGGGGAGAAAATCTAATGAATGCATATTTCAAAGACTACTATGAAAAACTTCTGAGACAGTTGTCCGTTGATCTTAACTGTAACATGTCGGATTTCTGTGCGAGGGAAAATGTGATCACTGCTTCCGCACTGAATGAGGGACGAAGAAGCTACAGTCCCGGTCGGCCTTTTTTGGAAATGGCAACCTTAGGAGGAAATACAGTCATTACAGCAGAGCCGTGTCTTCACAGTTTCTTGCGTGAATTTATCAAAGACAAGGAAGGCCACCGACTTTTTGAATCAGACAATCTGGCAAAGCTGAACAAGGAACTTGAAAACTATGGTTATCAGATGGCTCCTACACATCATATGTTTCTACCGAGTAAAGATGTGAACCCGGATGAGTGCTGCCCGGTGAAATGGATTTATGATGATGAAATAAATCCCTTCTACGGAGATCTTCGATTTCCCAATGCGATTGTATTTCCGGAACCCTGTCCCGCCCGGCCGGACAGGATTGCTGTTCTCGCAGTTGAGGGGGATGCTATTATGGGTATGGCAGGCTGTTCTGAAGATGCACCGCATTGGCAGCAGATAGGAATCGATGTGCTGCCGGAGTATCGCTCAAGAGGAATCGGCTCCTATCTTGTGACATTATTAAAGAACAAGATCATTGAAAGGGGCGATATACCATTTTATGGTACTGCTGCTGCGAATATCCATTCGCAAAATATAGCATTAAAGAGTGGCTTCAGACCTGCCTGGGTGGAAACCGAGGCCGTAAAGATGGAACCGGCTGCAGTTGTCTGACAAAGAGGTGCTACGAAAAAACTTCAAGAATCGGCCAACATTTCTTTAACCAATACAAGTAAGTCCCCTCCTTCAAAAAACGCAGAGGAGGGGTTAGGGGACTTGCTTGTGTCAGGTGCATCTGAGGCCTCACCTGACAGCCTACGGAGTGGGCTATTGGTTACCGGCAAGTAGCGAAGCGGATTGCCGGTTACCTTTGACCGGAGACTGTTGAATAAAGGATATAAATGCGGAGGATGATAATGAAGAAGTGGTATGACGAAGAGTATGAATTCACTGTTGAGATTACAGGTTTTCTTCATGGAGATCATACCGAGCGGTATTGCCGCAACGGAGAAGAAATCGGTGATAAATATTCATGCACATACGGATGTCCGGTTAATCAGGATGGATACGGGATCTGCTCAAAAACAATGATGATGCTTTATCCCTTGATGGAAGCGGTTCGTAGCGGCGGCGATCTGGAAAATCTTGGCGGGGACAGCAAATACTCGAAAACGGTAGTGTGTCCCGATGGATGCGTGATATTTAAACTGACGGCAAAACCACTTGGAAATGAGAACTTTCATAAAGGCGGATTTTACGATTACCCTGATGAGACAATACAAGAATGAGTATTTGGAGAGAAATAAAGGAGAGACTTTATGGCACGACAGAGCATTTTTGAAATGAAGGTTTCAAAAATCTATCCACTGCTGCTTCAGAAAGTGGAGCGTAAAGGGCGGTCAAAGGAAGAACTGGACGCCATTATCGAATGGCTGACCGGATACGATATGAAGCATGTTGATCAGGAAATGACCTACGGAGACTTTTTCGAGCATGCACCCGCCATGAATCCGAGGGCAGAACTGATCAAAGGAAAGGTATGCGGTGTGCAGGTGGAGAATATCGAAGATCCAATGATGCAGAAGATCCGTTGGTTGGATAAGCTGGTAGATGAACTGTCAAAAGGTAAGCCTCTTAATAAGGTGCTGCGGTGATTGGAATGAAACAATATGATTATTACGCGGTTCTCCACGAGATGGATGATAATGGCGGTGCATATGTAGCTTTTCCGTGGAATATACGGGATGAATTCGGCAAAGGGCGTGTGAAGGTTCATGCGTTGTTTGACGGCATCCCATATGACGGAAGCATCGTCAATATGGGGGTAAAAAATCCGGACGGATCTGTCTGCTATATCATTGGCGTGCTGAAGACGATCCGGAACAAATTGAACAAACATGACGGCGACACGATCCATGTGGTGATCGAGGTGGAGGAATAAGAATATGTGGAAATGCCCGAAATGCGGTCGGAGTTTTAGTCGTGAAGGTCAGGATCATTACTGCGGTAAGATCGAAACAGTAGATCAGTACATTGAAGAACAGGATGAAACCGTCAGGGAGTACTTGAATGAAGTCCGCCGGATCATCCGCAGCGCTATTCCGGAAGCACAGGAGAAGATCTCGTGGAGCATGCCGACATATTGGAAGGGACGAAACCTCATTCACTTCGCGGCGTCGAAAAAGCACTTGGGACTTTATCCGGGAGGAGAAGCAACCACAGTTTTTGCTGAGAAACTGGCGAATTATGATGTGAGTAAGGGAACAATCCGGTTGCCCTATACCAAACCGTTGCCGAAAGAACTGATTGCAGAGATCGCAGTGTGGTGCTATAAGCAGTATGAAAAATGAACGGAGTACTTGGAAACGTATCACAGTGACACATTTTGGCCGAACAAAATGAGTCATTGAGATACATTCAAACAATACTCATACAGTGGTTGGGAATAGAGAGGTAGAAGCAGATGGCAGAAAAGATCATAGCTGCATGTGGAAATGATTGTGCCGCTTGCCCGAGGTATACAGCGCATCCATATGAGAAAACAGAGGAAGATCTGCATCATACCTCAGAACTCTGGATGAAAATTGGATACCGTGATCATGTAGTTACGAATGAAGAAATAGCTTGTTACGGCTGCAAGCCGGAAGATTGGTGCAGATATCGGGTCATTAAATGCTGTGAAGACCGTGGGATAAAGACTTGCGGTGAGTGCTCCGAGTATCCATGTGACAATATAAAAGAGTGCTTTGCAGTGACAAAATCCTTTGAACCAATGTGCCGTCAGATGTGTACGGATGAAGAATATAAGAGATTGGAGAAGGCTTTTTTTGAAAAGGAGAAGAATCTTTCGGCAAAAATGGGTCAAAGGTAACCGGCAATCCGCTTCGCTACTTGCCGGTTACCTTTGACAGATAATGAATCGGCAAATGCCTTTTGGGAACAGCAGGGGTATTCTCTCAGAACGAATCTGAATTATCGCAACAAAAGTCTGAACGACCGGATCCCTGCGGGAGAGTAATGCGTGGGTCAATGGGGACGTTTCTCATTGACCTGTTTTTTTGGAACAATATCAATAAATTATCTGACAAAACAACGAAATGTATGGGCTGAACAGAAATGTTCCGGTCGACACGCTATTTAAATATTAAATCGAATATAGAATGTTTGGATTGGACTTTGCAATAACTTTATGTGACAATATATGAATGTGACCATCTGTCCCGGGGTCACTGTAGGAGAATACGCGGTCGTTGCCGCGGGAGCCGTAGTCACAAAAGATGTTCCGGATTATGCGGTGGTGGGCGGAGTGCCGGCAAAGGTCATCCGGTATCTGGATCCGAAGGAACAGAAAGAATGATGAGTAATTGGGGACGTATCTTTTTGAGTAATTGGGGACGTATCTTTTTGACTCATTTTTGCGCGCAAAAATGAGTCAAAAAGAT
>CADCPK010000078.1 GCA_902803215.1 uncultured Lachnospiraceae bacterium | reverse complement strand
TTACTTTACACAGAATGGTAAAGACATTGTTGTTAAAGAGTACACTATAAATGTATATGAGCAGATCTATCTGGCAGAAGGTGAGACGCTTACAGATACACTGAGTGTTGCAGCCGATCAGAAGCTGGAGGCAGTGGTTGACTATAAATATGCCAGCCCGAAGGATGCGATCAAAGTAACGGCTGATAAAGGAGTAGCTACTTTTACAGGAGTGACAAGACTTTCTAAAGGCTTTGTTAGAGTAGTAATCCTGAACAAAGCCACATCTGAGATAGTGAATATGTATCATGTGTATGTTGTTCAGGGAACAACGGTCACTATCGAAGAAGGAAAAGAAACGAATTTCAATTTCACAAGATCAACCCAACCTACCGCTGATGCATCTTCTGAAGATGCAACGATAGCTGCTGCAGTGGCAAACGTTACAGGTTCCGCTATCACAGGATACAACATCAACTTAAAGATCACAGGTAAGAAGGAAGGAACGACAGTCGTCAACTACTTCGAGAATGGAACGCTTAAGTACAGGATCAATGTTAATGTAAAAAAAGCTTCTGAGCCTTCACCTACTCCCGATGTTCCTGTAGATACCATAACTATCCAGGAGGGTACTACCGATACATCACCTAACACTGTTGGCTTTACCACCACCCCGAATATCACCTTTACATCCGCCGATCCTACGATCGCGACCGCAACTTCGACTTACGCAGCAGCACCTGCGGGCAGCGAATATGCTTATCTGGCGACGGTGAATATCAGTGGTATCAAGGCAGGAACCACAACGATCAGCATGTATGACAATGGTGTGCTGGTGAGAAGGTACAATGTCACTGTTACCAAGAAGAGTACACACGACCCGGTGATCCCAAGCTATTCCACAGGGTACGTGGATATCGATGGAGATACTGTGCCGAACGGCGGAAGCATCTCGCTTCTGTTGACACCGGGAACCAGATATCAGATCGATGCACACGGTGCCGGAGAGGACAATGCTAATCCGGGACAGGGAGATGTGCGTTACCTTCCCAGAGGCTGGGCTCAGGGAGACGGAAGTATTCAGACCAGCTGGGAATTCTTCTCCAGCAAAGGTATTTCTTCCGAAAAAGAGATTCCGATCAGAGTATACTATCTGAGACAGACATGGAATGACACAACCAAGAGGTGGGAGCCTGTATCCAGCACCGTATCGAATGAGACGGTCAAGAGTGCGGGTTATTACACCACACATACCATCAAGACGATACCTTACGATCCTACCACAGGAACTCCGACAAGCAGCAGCGGCTCAGGGTCGTCATCATCCTACAGCAGCTCTACCGGTTCCAGGACTACTTCTTCGACCACAAGCAGTACCGGATCGAGAGCAGCAGGACATACCCCGACCGTAACAGGCGGAGCAACCGGTTCCACCCAGGTGGGCAACGCCCGTACAGGCGACAGCGCTCCTGTAGGAACAATGCTTCTTCTGGGAATGATGTCCCTCCTCACCGGCGGATACGTGGTATCACGTAAACGTAAAGATGAGTATGACAACTGATCAACACATGAAAATCATATAATGTAAACAAACAGGGGCTGTTCACGAGTGTGAACAGCCTCTTTTATGTTTACATAATATTATTACGTCATGGCGGAATAAGTCGACCGTTTTTGTTTGACTTCGCAAAAAAAGAGCTCTATAATACAGTTATATCCGGAACCGATAACCAAAATAACCAATTACCAGCCAATAACCAAAACTCTTAGGACATCGTTCTTAAGATCGTATCCCGCTGACAGAAAGCAATCAAATCATTTGAAGGGCCATACATGACCCTTTCGAATTTCAAATCGCAGCCTGCGCACAAAAGTTCCGCGCCCCCGAAGGCTGTCCTGTACTTTTTTCTAAGAAAGGCCTGCACTCTGCAGGTCATCCCGAACAATTCCTAAAATTCGCGTACAAAAGATATTCAGGCAACTCTCTGTTATTCACATGTATATCCGGAGGTATGACTATGTCCGGAAGCGGTAAGACAGGAGGAAGGGATCCACCGGGGAATATAAAGAATATCTATATTATATCTAAACACACCAACAGCTTTTATCTATATCTAAAGCAGCGGTGCTCATACAAATCAAAACTACTCTTTATATCAGGATCCGGAAAGGCACCAAACGCGTGAATGACCGGATATCAAAAAACGCATCTGATGCCTTTCGGCTCTCCAATCAATTTCAAATCAGGAGACAGATAAATCTATGCGGAAAATCCTGCTGCGGGTTGTGCTCTGCCTTGCCATCCTTCTCTCTTTTATTTTTGCGGTGAAGGCAGTGCGCGGTCTGCGGATGTATATTGTGATGTCCGGCTCCATGGAGCCTGTGATAAGGACCGGGAGCCTGATCATATTGGATACCATGAAAACTAAACCGGAACCCGGCGAGATCATCACATACGACATGGGCGGTACCCTTGTAACTCATCGTGTGCTGCGGAATAGCGATGGAATGTACGTCACGAAAGGAGACAGCAATCCGTCGGAGGATCATGCTCCGGTTTCCGGAGAACAGATCAGAGGGACGGTTATCCTTTCGGTGCCGATGGCCGGAGCTGTCATTCTTATGCTTCGCAGGCCTTCCGCCATCTGTCTTCTTGTCCCACTGATACTGCTTATCAAATTGATCAAACAAGCGAAAGAGAGGAATTTACATGAAAAAGATCACAAAAGCCGGCTTTTTCATCGCTGCAGTCACAGCGGCGACAGTTATGATCGGCGGAACAATGGCTTATCTGACTGACTACGATACAGTCTCCAATCAGTTTACCGTCGGCAAAGTAGATATAGAACTCACGGAACCTTCATGGAAGCCCGAGGAGAACACAGCCATTGAACCTGCGGGAGAGATCAACAAAGACCCGCAGATCACAAACAAAGGAAAGAATGATGCCTATGTATATCTGGAAGTTTCTGTGCCTGTGCGCAAGCTTGTAACGGCAGACGAGAACGGAAACAAGCTGGATGCGGCTCAGATCCAGCTGTTTACGTTCACCCCGCAGAAAGACTGGACCCTCATGGATTCGTTTACCGAGGGAACAAACAAAGTATATCGTTACTCTTATGATAAGATCCTCCCGCCCGGAGGGAAGACAAACGAACTGTTTAAGACCATGCAGTTTGCCAATGTTGTGGAAGGCCAGATCGATGGACAGACCTTTGATGTTCCTGTTCAGGCGTATGCCATCCAGTCGGCCAACACAGGCGGGGATAAGAATACTGTTCCCGAACAGGCAAAGAATGCCTTTGAGAAATATCTGAACCAGAATAAGAAAGCAGGAAAAGACTGAGGTACTCCGGGCCGGCATTGTTAAGGAGGGATAGAATTTGAAAACGCAGATGAAAAATATTCTATTCGCGGCAGTGCTCCTGATGGCTGCGGTATTCGGAACCGGAAAGACATACAGCTTTCTCAGCGATTCCGAATCCGCGGTCAACCCGGTGACTCCGGGGAGCAACGAGACAGTAATTATCGAAGAATTTCCGGATCCTCCCCCTCAGGACCCAAAGGATGATCCGGTTTACGATAAAACAGTGCAGATATCAGCTCCGCAGATCGGCGGAAACAACGTGGATTGCTACATCAGGGCCCGCGTAATCTATTCGAACAGCGATATCGGAAATGCCGCAGTGCTCGAGGGTATCGGTGCTGGGTGGGTGCAGGGCGCCGATGAGTATTACTATTATACCGGAATCATTTCGGAAGGACAGACAACCGTGCCGTTGTTTACCAAAGTGCGCCTGGATTCTTCAAAAATCCCTGAAAATGTCTCGAAATACGTCGAAGATTTCCGCATTTCCATATATGAGGAATCTGTGCAAGCGGGTGGCTGCAGCGACTACAAAGAAGCCTGGAGCCGGTTTGTTCCTGCCGAAGTGTGAGGGAGGTGATGAAGATTTATGAAGAAAATACGCTATTGCCTGATCGCCGCGGCGTCCTTTTTGCTGATTGCAGGCACGATCTACGCGGCATACACAAGCACTGTGAGCGTTGTCAATCATGTGGAGACGGGGGATGTAAACATCGGTATCCGTGAGTATATGGTTCGCGGAGGGACCGAGACCGTTTATAAAGAACCCGCGTCCGTGATGCCGGGAGATGTTATCTCCAAGATTCCGAGGATCACAAATCTTGCCGATCCATGCTGGGTGAGAGCGAGGATCTCTATTCAGAAGAACGGTGAGGGAAAAGAATTTCCTGTCATCGGAGGGATTCCCGAGGGGTGGAAGAAGGCAGGAGAGTACTACTACTATGAAAAACCTTTGAAAAAAGGAGAACATGTCGATCTCTTCCGTACAGTCACGATCCCTGCGGACTGGGGAGAAAAATATGTAGGGCAAAACATGTCCATCACGATCAGGGCGGATGCGGTTCAGTCAAAGAACTTCGATCCCGAATTCGGCGCCATGTCTCCCTGGGGAAATCAGCAGATCGAGCAGTGTGTCCATGAGACGGACAACTCGGAGCCGCAGACCGCCCCGGGCATACAGAACACCGTGGAATACAGCGGAGATGCCCACAAGCTGGTGGCTGCACCTGATGATTTCTTCGCCAATCTGGGACGTTTGATGCCCGGCGATTCGGCAGGAGATTCCGTGGAGATCAAAAATACCTCCGACAAGGAGGCCGAGCTTTTCTTCTTTGCGGGGTATGAAAATCAGACGGATGCCCAGGTAGAGCTGTTAAAAGCTCTGGATCTGCAGATCCGCCTGAATGACAGGGAGATCTACAAAGGAAAACTGACCGAAGAGGGAATGGAAAAGGGAGTTTCGCTCGGCAAGTATGCCCCCGGCGCCGGCGGAAAAATGGATTTTACGATCACAATGCCGGAGAACCTGGGCAATGCTTATGCAAGGAGAAATGCAGACGTAAAATGGATTTTCGCGGTTGCTGAGGACGAACTGACGCCCACATCGGCGCCTTCCGCTACGATCGTTCCCCAGGGAGGGACATCAGGAGGAGGAAGCAGTGGTGGAGGCTCTTTAGCCTCAGGCCATGACGCCGAGAAAGGAGCCGGGAGCACCGTTTCCGCACCCATCAAGACAGGCGATGATACATCTGTCCGTGCTGTGATCGTGCTTCTTTTGTTCTCCGCATTCCTGATCCTGATCATTTTTTGGACAAAAAGGAGGATGAATCATGAAAAATAGAATATCCTGCATCATTCTTGCCTCCTGTCTGATCGCGGGAATATTACCGCAGAGAGTGTGGGGAGGCACTCTTTCCCTGAATATGCTCTCCGCCCTGTTATCGTCTTTTGAAGGAGAACTGTCAGAGCTGCTGCCGGAACAGGATCTGCAGCCTGCTCCGGAGAATACACCTGTTTGGGAAGATACCGGTCCGTCCGCGGATCAGGGCGTTCTTTCGTCTCTTCCTGCAGAGAACGAACTGCTTCCGGAAGAAGAACCTTATGAGGAGTTTGCGCTTATCCCCGAACCGGAACTCCTTGAAGGAGAAGAAGAGGAAATTCTTGAGGAGGATGAGCTTGTCGAAATCCTTGCAGACGAACAGGCAGAAATCGATGAAGAATTATCTGAACCGGAGGGCTTCGATACAGAATCTTCTGATGCAGAAGTGCTCGACACAGAATTGCCGGAGGAAGATCCTGACGAAGCTGACCGGGAGGAAGATTCGGAGCATACTTCTGAAGAAGAGGATCCGGAAGAAGGAGGATACAGATTTGCGGGCTATCTGGAAGAAGGTATCCCCAACTATGTCTGGGAAGGAGAGGGAAGGCCCTCGGTGCTCGGTGATGAACTTGTCTCATCGGGAGAACCGCTCCTGAACAGTGAATTGCTGCTGTCGTCTCTGAAAACAGGCCCTCTGTTAGCCGGAATATCTCCCGCATCGGAAGGCGGGAATTACATTGCCGACACACCGGGGAGCCGAGCGTACCACGGATGTAAAACATTCTCGAACACCGTTGAAAGTTCGATGAAAGACGGACTTCATACCATCAGCCCCGGAAAAGTCAGGGCGTACAAAGGCGGAAGATATTTTATCGACGGAGGATTTGCTCTGGACGGCAAAAGATATTATGCTGATGAGAACGGCTTTCTGATCGGGGGATGGCAGAAAACTCTGTCAGATTCGTCCATACAGGATGCGGGCTCGGTGATCAACGACAAATTGTTTGGCTTTCGATTCTACGACAGAAACACCTATGTGATGCAAACCGGATATAAAAAAATAGACGGACTGTGGCATTATTTTAACGAAAGCGGAGTTATGCCGAGAAACTATCCGATAACGATCGACGGGAAGTTTTACTACGCCGATCAATACGGCATCTGTGAGCAGATAAAGCTTCGCTACGGAAACACATTGATATCTGAAGCCAATCAGAATAATGACGCGTATAATGCGAAGAATTTTGTAAATGTTGTTGACATAAATACATTTACCGGTCAAAAGGGCGAATACAGCTTCAGGCCGAAATGGTATCCTGACGTATCTACGCTGGAATTATTCGGTTTTCCCGAAGTGATGGACGAACCTTCCGGGGTTTACTGCATGCTTAAGGATGAATCCCTTCAGGGAAAGGTAGGATGCATATATCACAACGTCGGAAGATACAAAGGCAGGGAGATCGATCTCAAGGTAATCGTGACCGGATATGATTTTTTTGATTTTTGCGGTGATCGGGAGGCAGGATATTTTTATGTGGACAAAAATAATATAGGCCTCAATGCGGTCAACACAAAAAACATTACCGCGGATCTGATCTTTCTCGATCATGAAACAGGCAGGGAAACAGAAGTCAAAGGTTATGCAACGTTCACGGATATCGATGTGGGGCAATCTGTTTCCATCCTCAGTCCGGTAGATGAATTATATGTCGATAAGGAATGCGTTCTCTATAAAGATCCTGCGAGCAACACCTTTACTTCGCCGTTCATTTCTGAAAGAATCGGCACCGCGGTTAACGATCCCGACCGGGAGTACTGGGTGCAGGCCAACTTTACCGGAAGCCGTCTCAGTATGCGTCTGGGAGCTCCTTATGAGCAGTTTGAATTTGCGGACAGCGGTCTTGACATAGCGGGAGAATGCCGTTATGTGTGGCTCAAGAATTACACGGGAAATCCTCATGATTATTCGCTCTTTTCCGCATGGGGAAGTATGGTAAGAAGCTGGCAGGGGATCTATCCCAAAAGGCTTGGACGTGTATCGATTCCTCCGGTCGCCAAAACCGTATCCGACGAGGACGAGATCGATGTAACGAAGAACCGCCTTCGCGATGATGAACTGCGTTACACCTATACGCTGAGTCATAACGTTCCCGGAGAGAATGAAGAGTTCTATTATGATACCTACACAGTCAGCGATGTGTTTGAAGAAGGCCTAGTGATAGATAAAAAAGGTATTTACGTCACCAATGATAATGAGACGGATGTGACCGGGCTGTTCGACATCAGTGTGGAAGGGCAGCGTGTGGAATTTAGAGCACATACAGACATACTGAAAAGCGACTCCTTCTATGACAATAACTATAACTATCACATTCCGGTAGAGATCGAAGATGTGGAAAGCCTCAGGAACATGGATAAGGAAGACTACATTATATATAATACCTGTACGGCTGAATTCAGCAGGCTCGGCTCTTCCGAAAATGCAACGAGCAATGAGACCGAGACACGAATCCGCATTCCGCTCTCGTTCGGTTCTGTCACGATCACCAAACGGATAAGCGAGGCAGATATCGTATGGGCCCACGGAAATCCCACCTTTTTGTTCCGCGCGGAAGGCAAGGACGAGAAGGGGAACAGTCACAGATACGAAGAATTTCTGTGCTTTAAAAAAGGAGGTTATGCGCTGACAGGAGACGGCTTTGCCGAAGTTTCGGTCACGATCACGCATGTTCCCTGCGGAACATATCGTGTCACGGAGCTCCCGGTCATGGATTATTACCTGACAGGAGCCGAGGCTGCGACCAAAAACATGCGGATCACGTCCGCCGGCGAACCGGGAAAAGGAAAGGACCCTGCGCTTGTCGCCTATGGAACAGGCACACTTTCGAGGGAGGAGCCCGATGCGGGGATCATTTTCTACGACGCCAAAGGCAACTATAGCGGGTACAGGCACACCGACGTCGTGTGCAACACGCTGCCCCTTATCCTGAATTGAAAAATACTGACGTTGACACCTAAAGACAAATTGGATATAGTATATAAGATTAAAGTGCCGTCAGTGCACTCTACGCAAGAACTTCGCTTTTAGCGGAACATTATTATACCAAGAAAGAGGTTTTATCGCTTGGAAATGAACAAAAGAGACGGGGCGGCAAAAATCCCCGGAACGAACGAAAGAGAAACAGAACTGCAGCTGAAATATATAGAAGACTGTGCTTCGCTCATCAGGCAGAAATATCCGTCGGGAATGACGTATTTTATCCAGAATGAAGGCTGCCAGATGAACAACCTGCAGACCGAGACCGTCGCGGGAATGATCCGCGACATGGGCTGCACACCGGCAGACAGTGAAGAGAATGCGGATGTGGTGATCTTTAACACCTGCACCGTGCGTGAGAATGCCAATCAGAAGATCTACGGGAGGCTCGGACGGCTGAAAAGCGTCAAGAGATCCCATCCGGATATGAAGATCGTTCTGTTCGGCTGCATGATGCAGGAAGAACACGTGGTTAAGAAGATCCGTCAGAGCTACCGCTTTGTGGATCTGGTGTTCGGCACCCACAACATGCACAAATTCCCCGAACTGTTCCTTCATTCCCTTCATTCGGACAGCCAGATCATCGACATATGGACCGACTCGGATCAGATCATCGAAGGACTGCCCGTAGACCGCAAATATTCCTTCAAGACAGGCGTGAATATCATGTTTGGCTGCAACAACTTTTGCAGCTACTGCATCGTCCCCTACGTCAGAGGCCGCGAGAAAAGCCGCGAGCCGCAGGCTATCCTGCGAGAGATCGAAGATCTTGCCGCGCACGGCGTGACCGAAGTCATGCTTCTGGGACAGAATGTCAATTCCTACGGAAAAACGCTGGAAACCCCTGTGACATTCGCATCCCTCCTGCGTGAAGTCGAAAAGATCGACGGCATAAAAAGAATACGGTTTATGACCTCGCACCCCAAGGACCTTTCGGACGAGCTGATCGACGTGATGAGCCACAGCACCAAAATCTGTCATCACCTGCACCTTCCGATGCAGTCGGGAAGCAGCCGGATCCTCAAACTGATGAACCGGCATTACGACAAAGAAAAATACCTCAACCTGGTATCAAAGATCCGTACAGCGGTTCCGGATATATCCCTGACCACGGATATCATTGTCGGCTTCCCCAGTGAGACGGAGGAGGATTTCAGAGAGACGCTCGAAGTGGTGGAGAAGAGCAATTTTGACACCGCGTTCACATTTATCTATTCCAAACGGACCGGAACTCCCGCCGCAAGAATGGAGGATCAGGTTCCCGAAGATGTGGTAAAAGAACGGTTCGGCCGTCTGCTGAATCTGGTACAGGAGAAAGGGCGGGAGAATTCCTCACGGTTTACAGGCACCGTGCAGGAAGTCCTGGTAGAGGAGGAAAACCGCGAGCAGGGACTGCTGACCGGGCGTACGGAGTACAATCTCCTGGTTCATTTCCCCGGAGACAAGTCGCTGATCGGGTCTTACGTAAAAGTCAGGATGGATGAATGCAAGGGCTTCTATTATTTCGGAAGCATTCCGGAGGAGAACTGAAGAGATGGCTTTATCACCGATGATGCAGGAATATCTGAAGACAAAAGAACAGTATAAGGACTGCATCCTTTTTTACCGGCTCGGCGACTTTTATGAGATGTTCTTTGACGACGCGCTCACAGTCACAAAAGAGCTGGAAATTACATTGACAGGAAAAGACTGCGGACTTGAGGAAAGGGCGCCCATGTGCGGCGTCCCTTACCATGCAGTGGACACATACATAGCAAGACTGATCGAAAAGGGCTATAAGGTAGCCGTGTGCGAACAGGTGGAGGACCCGAAGCTGGCCAAAGG
>CADCPK010000077.1 GCA_902803215.1 uncultured Lachnospiraceae bacterium | reverse complement strand
GCGCAGTGTCAAGTTATGCTGTGGATTGTCGATGATGTTTTTCTTGTAATTTAACCAACAGCTCACGGAGTGGGCTATTGGTTATCGGCAAGTAGCAAAGCGGATTTCAGGTTTCCTTTGACTTGACAGCTCGCAGAACGAGTTATCAGTTAGCGGCAAGCAGCGCAACGGATTGCCGGGTACCTTTGACCAAAGCGATAGGAAAGGAGTATATCGTGGAAAAGCTTCATATCTCAGCAAACAACCGCTGCTTTGAAAAGACAGACGGCACCCCGTTTGTATGGCTGGCTGATACAGCCTGGACAGTACCCGCAAGGCTCACGTGGGATGATGTGATCCATTATATGAAGACAAGAAAGCAGCAGGGCTTCACCGTGCTGCAGATGGTCGTGCTGGACCCCGAGTACAACGAAGAGATGAGAAACCCCTGCGGGATCAAAGCCCTGGAGGCCAATGATCTTTTAAAACCGAATGAGGCATATTTTTCTTACGTTGACTGGGTTCTGGACCGCGCGGAGGAATATGGCTTCTATGTGCTCCTTCTTCCGGTCTGGGGCGAACTGGTGGTAGGCTGGGACTGGAGCGGCGGTACGCATCCGAAATATGTGACAGAGGAAAATGCTGCCGCATACGGAAAATGGCTGGGAAATCGTATGCGAGACAGAAAGAATATCATCTGGTGCCTTGGCGGCGACAGGATGCCGGTGTGCCGCGGGGAGGATTACCGCCCGGTTTGGCGTGAGCTGGCCGAAGGCCTTTCCGAGGGACTGACGGGCACGCGCCTGAAATATAATGCGGATCGGGAAGAGTGGAAGAAACTTCTCATCACCTATCATGCCTGCCATGAGGCCGAGACCAGTGAGTGTTCTACGTTCTCCTACTGGACGCCCGATGACTGCTGGATCAGCTTTACGATGCTTCAGTCCGGCCATGGCGCGTTTAAGAAAAACTATGATCTGGTGGCTGCGGAGCGTGAACCGAAGGGCGAGCAGGGCCTTGTGTATCCGGTGTGGGACGGCGAGCCGGCTTATGAGATGATGCCGATGACCTGGCCCGTGGAAGATCTGAACAGCTTCCACGGAACATACATCGTAAGAAAGAGGGCCTACTGGTCCCTTCTTGCCGGCTCCTTCGGACATACTTACGGCCATGCATCGGTCTGGTGTACAGCTACCGAAAAAGACAAAAATATGATCTGCCGCGACACCTGGGCCGAGGCGATCAAGTCGGAGGGATCCAAACAGATGAAGATTCTCCGTGATTTTATGGAAGCATATGATCTGACCGGATTCATGCCTTGTCAGGAACGCCTGCTCGCACAGAGCAGCCGCGAGGATGAGCTGGATACACATGAGCAGGCCGCAGTAGACACCGAGTCGAAAGTGATGCTGGTGTATTTTGCCTGCGCGGCAGAAGAGCGGATCGACCTGAGCGGTGTATTCGAAAGCGATGTGTATGCAGGGTGGTTCAACCCGAAGACAGGCGAAGTGAGCGGGGCAGAGAAAGTGAGCGCGGGTGACGATGGCGTGCTGAACATTTGCAGCAAAGCGGACGAGGATGCTATCCTGATCCTGGCAGACGATCCCGCAAAGATATCCGTACCGTCCGGTTCCTATGATGAAGAGGACGGGCCGTCGGAGCTGAAGAAAGTATTTGAGTGGTGAAACGGGGGGACGGTTCCTCGTTCCACCCGAAATACGAGATTAACTCTCGTGTATCAAGTGGAACGAGGAACCGTCCACCGTTTCAAAAATGAGTCGGAGAGAAACGTCCCCATTTACTCATTTCACTTTTTCAATTTTTGGTTGGCCGCCTCCACATTCAACCTCGTAAGTATCAGTGTGATCACCAGATTGAAGCACATCGGCATCCACAGATACATGATATGCAGCATGTTCATGCAAGAGGCGCTCTGCTCGGCGGCGCCGCCCACGTAGCCGCTCAGGGCCAGGAGCCAGCCGGCGAGGGCGGTTCCGATTCCGCCGCCAAGCTTGGTGCCGAGGGATGTGCAGGAGTACATGGTGCCGTCCACGCGTTTCCCGGTTGTCTGATACGTGTACTCGGAGCAGGTCGCGATCAGCGCGTTCATGTCGCCCTGAAGCGGACTCATACCGAGAGCTGCGACAGCGGTGCAGGCGAGCATCAACGGAACCGACCCCAGATACCCCGCGATTACGACGCCCAGTCTTCCGATCGTACCGAGGGTATAGCCGGTCAGGTTAAGTTTATACATTCCTCCCCATTTGGCGACGAGCGTCGGCGTAAACAGAAGGCCGACGATCATCGGAATATTGATGGCCCAGGAGAAAACACCCAGAAGATTGGCGTTTTTCAGCACATAGGTCATATAGTAGATGCCCATGTTGAGCGTGGCGGAATAGATCTGCATCAGAATATAGCAGGCGCAGATCATCAGATAGTACTTGTTTTTGATCAGAAGGCCGAAGGCATCGATCAGGCTGTACTTTTCTTCTTTTTCCTGCGGACCGGCTGTCTTTCCGTCAGTCAGCTCCTCGGGCGGAAGCTCCTTCACGGACATGACGGAGAGCGTGTTCGAGATCACACCCACAATGGCGTAGATGATGGCGACGATTCGCCAGGCAGCCGCGCCGCCGCCGAAATGTGCCACCAGGCCGACAGTGATGGTCTGGATCAGCATGCTGGTGCCGAAAGCGAACATAAAACGGATCGATCCCATCTGCACACGCTCGTGGTTGTTCTTTGTGATCAGAGCGGTCAGCGCAGAGTAGGCGATGTTGTTTGCGGTGTAGAAGCCCGCGTTCAGCAGAGTGTAGGCGATGAAGAACCAGGCGTACTGTGCGGTGGCGGACAGATCGGCGGGGATGCAGAAGATTGCGACCAGGCAGACCGCGCAGCCAAAGTAGCCGTACAGCATCCACGGCCTTGCTTTGCCCATCTTAGTGTTCGTCTTGTCGATCAGTGAGCCGAAGAAAATGTCGCTTATTCCGTCGAAGAGTTTCGACACAGCGATCAGAGTTCCGACAATTCCCGCATTCATGCCGACAGTGTCGGTCAGAAAGATCATGACGAAGGCGGAGAGCAGAGCGTAGACCACATTTCCTGCGATGTCGCCCGAGCCATAGCCGACCTTGTTGTACCATTTCAGATAAGTCTTTTCCTGCATATTTTCTCCTCCGTTTTAGTAAAATTTCAAAAAGTCAAAAACCGTCAGATGCTGCAGCATGGACGAACAACGAAGCCAAACCGGTATTCGTCGGCATCGACACGATATTTGGGCGAGAGATCGGGGCCGCAGCTCCTGGAACCGATCCCGGCCATTTTATGGTCGAGACACAGAACGGTCGCCCCGCAGGGCTTGAGCTCATAGTTGTGCTGCTTCGCCTCGAGCTCCTCCTGTGTATATATGGAAGCGTTGAACGAAAAAGTGTCGTCATATTCTGCGGCCGCCGTGAAAGACAGGCCGCTTCCGGTAAGGCGCACATAGCTGCAGTCACAGTGGCTGCCGTTTTCCTGTGGCCTGATGTAATCTTCGTGCAGATCTTTGACTGCGGACCGGAATAATCCATGTCTTCCGCTTCGACATTTATCGACATAACTTTCGTAGGGACCGATCCCGAAATATTCCGCAGTATCAAGGCGCGGATCCAGGAACAGCCTGAGTCCTATCCGCGGCAGAGTCAGGAACTGAGGATCTTTTTTTGCGTGAAAATACATGCGGACCGTCCCGTCGGGGCTGATGCGGTATTCCGTGTCGATCCTCAATACCGGCGGCACGGACATGGCACCGACAGACTGGCGGAGACGTATGATCGCTTCTCCGTCCGCAATCTCCCGGGAAGCCGTGTAGCAGCGGGTGACCGTATGGTCCAGGCGTTCCCACTTCCACAGATCGGCAGCGGGCCGGTCATTGTCGGTGGGGGCACGCCACACATTAAAATCGATCGGTTTCTGCAGAAACTCCTGCCGGCGATGCTGCATGGATGTGAAAAGCCCTGAAAGCAGATCCATGCGGTAAGCGAATCCCTCCCCGGTGATGCAGAGCTCATCCCCTTCCTGTTCGATGCAAGGCGCAGGGCCTGAGTCTGTGACCTCGGGGAAAAGAAAGGCCGATTTTTGGAAAATCTCCTCTGCATTTTTTATCGGCAGCTCATCGAACCCGAGTACATGCTCTGCAGGAAGCCCGGCGATGGCGCTTTTGACCGTGTAGGTGATCAGAAGAAAGCATCTGCCTTTGTTGGGAACGGACAGCATAAGCGGTACGCAGGCTTCAGAGTGCGGAGCAATGGAAGGAATCTCGATCGTTCCCCGTTTTATCTCTTTGCCGTCTGCAGTAAGACAGTATTCGGCGGCGACGAGCGGTGCCGGGTCGAGAAAATCCATATAATTGTGGATCACGAGCATGCCCTTTTCGCAGTTGTAGGTAGAGCGCAGCGGGCGGTGGACGTTCTTGTATTCATACAGGCCGGTGTGAGGACGCCTGTCCGGGTAGACAAGGCCGTCCAGGCAGAAATTTCCGTCGTGCTGCAGCTCTCCGTGATCTCCGCCGTAAAAGTACATGGTCTTTCCGCTTTCCGACAGACCTTTATAGACGGCATGGTCGCACCATTCCCAGACAAATCCGCCGCAGAGCCCTTCGTATTTTTCGATGAGATTTCGATATTCCATAAAATCCCCGGGGCTGTTCCCCATGGAATGACAATATTCGACAAGAAGCAGAGGCTTTTGCGGCTTTTCGACAAAATATTCGTCGATTTCGTCGAAAGCAGGATACATTCGGCCGAAAATGTCGATATTTGACACATCGTATGTGCGGTCCCGAGGCAGATAGAAGGCACTTTCGTAATGCGTGAGCCGGGTGGGGTCGGTTTTCTTCGTCCATTGCAGCGCGTCTTCGAAAGTGCAGCCGTAGCCGCATTCGTTACCCATGGACCAGATGAGGATACATGGGCGGTTGCGGTTTCGCAGGACCATGGACGAAACGCGGTCCAGGGTTGCCGGCAGAAAGTCGGGATTGTCCGCGATCCGTTCGTGCGCCAGCCGCATTCGCTCGGAATAATCATCCTCGTTAAAGTAAAGCGGACCGGTTCCATGGCTCTCGTTGTCCGCCTCATCGATCACGTACAGGCCGAATTCGTCGCACATCTGATAAAAGTATGGGACATTCGGGTAATGGCTGGCCCGGACTGCGTTGAAGTTGTGCGCTTTGATGGTCCGCAGATCCGTGAGCACCTGATCGTAGCATACGACGGACCCCATGACCGGGTCCGATTCGTGGCGGTTTACGCCCCGGAATTTGATCGGAGAACCGTTCAGGAGAAGAACGCCGTCTTTTACGCATACAGTGCGGAAGCCGACATGCTCCCGGATGATTTCGTGCTCCGTCTCGATGAGGAGCGTGTACAGGTTGGGCTCCTCGGCATTCCATAGGAGAGGGTCTTTTATGACGATCGATGCGCTGCAGCCGTCTTCTGCCGTACTCCCGGTGGCAAGTTCGTAACAGGAGCCGTCCGTGCACAGAAGGCGAAGGCGCACCGGGATCGGGCCGTCATTGAAGGAAAAACGGATATTCAGTTCACCGCAGGACAAGTCGTCCGATAAGTCTGTGGTGATGACATAATCGGTTATGTGCTTCCCGGGGCGGCGCAGCAGGTAAACGTCACGGATGATGCCGGACAGGCGAAACTTGTCCTGATCTTCCAGGTAGCTGCCGTCGCACCATTTAAGGACGAGGACGGCCAGGACATTTTCGCCCTTATTTAATATAGAAGAAACATCAAATTCGGAGGTGTGGTGGGTGACCTGGCTGTAGCCCACGTATTGTCCGTTCAGCCACACATAGAAGCACGAATCGACACCCTCGAAGCAGAGATGAGTGAGGGGCGCATCTTCGTCGGGCTCCCATGTGAAGCGGCGGATGTAGGTGCCGCAGGGATTTTCCTGCGGAACATATGGCGGATCGAAAGGAAACGGGTAGCGGATGTTGGTATATTGGTTCTGATCAAATCCATGCATCTGCCAGCAAAACGGGACGATTTCCTTCGTCCATTCGTCGTTCGGACGGAAATCTTTATCGTAGAAATTCTCGTGCAGATCATGGATGCTCCGATAAAAACGAAAAGACCACTTACATCCGCTGAGCATCTGCAGACGTTCGGAGTTTTCGCGCCGCAGGGGCGGCAGAGAAGCATCTGACGCAGGAGAATCAGGGATGAAATAGCAGTGGACCGGCATGGTATTTTGGTGCAGTACAGCCGGATCTTCATACAGATTGGGAATCAGCATGGTTACACTTTCCTCCTTTCTGAAGGGAACTGTTGCATCTGTTCGAAATGAGTACCCCACTATTATCATACCTTGCATAATGTCAGAAGCATATGAACAAAATCGTTTGTTTTCTGCACTAAACCGTTAATCGGTGGAAAAGTGTGTCTATTTACGGTAAACTGAAGACGAATCGCAGGAACATGGCAGGAGGCTTTGAAAGGGAGTAAAGATATGTACATTAATTCCGGTTACTTATTTCAATCGAGAGTTCCGTTTAAGGAGAAAAAGAGGGCACTCAGGATCCTCAGTGCAGGTACATATCAGCTGCTGACAAGGCCGAAGCTTCCTACCTGGCGGCCGAAGGGGCGGGTCGACTGGCAGCTGATCTATATTTCGGCGGGAGAGGGGCATTTTATGCTGAACGGGCAGGAGGTTATCGTTCCCGCCGGGAATATGGTCCTGTATCAGCCGAACAAAGAGCAGCATTATTATTTTCTGGGAAAGGACAAAGCGCAGTACTGGTTTGTGCATTTTACGGGGCGAACGGTCAGGAACATTTTGAAGCACTGCGAGATACCGCTTGACGGTTACATTCTGCACACCGGGCTGTCTTACGCGTACGAAGATCTGTTTAAGAAGATGAGGGACGAGCTGGTGGAATGCGCGTGGGGGTATGAGGAGAAGCTCACGTATCTTTTCAGAGAGCTGCTGATCGAGATGAACCGGAGGATGAATGAGAATGAGAAGAAGATATCCGGCTTTGTGCAGAACGAGATCGATCTGGCAAAGGCGTATTTTCGGGATCATTATAACGAAGAGATCGGTATAGAACAGTACGCGGCTTCGAGAAACATGAGCACGAGCTGGTTTGGGAAGAGTTTTGTGGAATATGTGGGGAAATCTCCCAAGCAGTATATTCTGGAGCAGCGGATCAGAAATGCGCAGGAGCTGCTGGAGACGACCGACGGGACGGTGAGCGAGATCTCGCGGATCGTAGGGTATGAGAATCCGATGTATTTCAGCCGGGTTTTTAAGAAGGCGAAGGGAATGTCGCCGGTGAAGTACAGGAAGGTGTACAGGGGGGAGTGAAAACACACGGGGAAAACACACGGGGACGGTCCGTTTGTGTTCGCACCAAGGCCGGAGAAGCACATAGTGCTTCTCTCCTTGGGGTGCGAACACAAAAGGACCGTCCCCGTGTGTTTTCCCCGTGTGTTTTCACCTGTTAAGCAGCCTCTTAAAGAAGCCTTTTTTCTTCTCCGCCGGTTTTTCCAGATTGCCGCGGATTCCTTTGACTCCCACAATATAGAGCCCGCTGACTTCGGCCTTGATCTCCTTTTTGACGGGGATGAGGTCGAATACTTTTTCGTCGGCGATGAAGATCTGGATCCTCGGGCCGACTTTGGCTTTGACGATGGGCAGTTTGGAGCGGCGCATAAGCTTGGGCACCTGGTCGATCACCATCTGAGGAAGACCGGAGTCCTTGATCGGCATGCGCTTTTTATCGATAACCAGCATGGAAACCGTTTGTTTGGAAGCTTCGATCTGTGCCTGTTGCTCCTCCTGCTTCTTCTGGGTCTTTTTGCCGAAAAAATACAGCGCGACAAGCACGCCGATCAGGACCACAAGAATAACCAGAAGGACGATTGTTACTGTGTTCATATAAATCCTCCTCATTTGGCTGCCGGCACACGCCGGGTTATTATGGATTTCATTGTAGCATTAAATGCTTCAAAAGGCAATTCCTAAAAAGGTGTAGAAATTTTATGAGTGTGCGTTTATAATAGTATAGACTTCATAGTGAGTGAAGGAGGAAACAGGGAGGATTATAAGGGGTTATGCGTGAAAAAAGACAGAAACCGGGGGGAAGGTTCCTGTTTTGGATCGCTTTGGCGGGAAGCGTATGTGTGCTCGGCGGATGCCGGGTCAGGATGCTTCCGTTTGAGGACAAAGTTGTCGAAGTAGAAGATGACACCAAAGAAGAAGCGAAAAAAGCGATCGAAGTGAAACCTTCCGCCACACCGACACCGACACCCGGACCGACGGCCACACCAAGCCCGGTTCAGCCGATTCTGGATGAAGCCGCAAGCTATGCGCTGCAGTATGATTACGACAGTGCCATCGCTTTCCTGGAAGATCAGCCGGAATTTGCAGAGGACCTGGCGCTTCAGACCGCAGCAAGGAAATACCGCAACACAAAGGCAGCCTGCACCGAGTGGGCGGGCGAGGATATCACACACATCTTTTTCCATACGCTGATCGTCGATACATCCAAAGCGTTCGACGGAGACGAGGACGAGGCCGGCTACAATCAGATGATGACGACGGTCGACGAGTTCAACAAGATCATTCAGACGATGTACGATGAAGGCTACGTGATGGTGAGCCTCCACGACATTGCGGTCTTTGATGAAAAGGGGAAGATGAGTCAGGGGTCCATTAAGCTTCCGCCGGGCAAGACACCGTTTGTACTTTCGCAGGACGACGTGAGTTACTACCATTATATGGATGACGACGGCTTTGCGAGAAAGCTTGTCGTTACCGATGACGGCGAGGTCAAGTGCGAATACCTGGAGGACGACGGATCGGTGTCGATCGGCGATTATGACATGGTTCCGCTCATCGATGAATTCGTCAAGGAACATCCCGATTTTTCCTATCGGGGACACAAGGGCATCCTCGCCATGACGGGTTACAACGGAGTTCTCGGGTACAGGACGGATATCGCCTATAAGACCGGAGAGAACCTGCAGGACAACCAGATCGAGTTTTTGAATGACAATCCCGACTTTGACTTTGACAAAGAGGTGGAGGAGGCGACCCGCGTCGCCGAGGCCATGAAGGCAGAGGGATGGGAGTTTGCAAGCCATACATGGGGCCACCGGAACGCGACCACTTCGAGCGCGGAGGAGCTGAAGGTCGACAACGAGAGATGGGAAGCATACGTAAAGCCGATCCTGGGAGACACGGACGTGATCATCTTTGCGTTCGGGGCGGATATCAGCAACTGGGAAAAATACAATAAAGAGAACGCAAAGTTTGCATATTACAAGAGCAGGGGTTATAATTACTACTGCAATGTCGACTCGAATCGCTACTGGATCCAGAGGACGGACGACGCGCTGCGCATGGGCCGCCGCAATCTGGACGGATACCGCATGTACTACAATCCCGAAATGTGCGAGGATCTGTTCAACGTGGAAGATGTCTGGGATAATTCCCGTCCGACACCGGTACCGGAGATGTGAGCGAAACAGCGAGCTATGAGCATGCAGGCCGGAGGCCGGAATGCGAATGGCCGCAGCATGTCGGGAGCGAAGCGGAGACATGCGTGTTTCGCACATAAAGCAGAGGAAGACAGGAACATGCCTGCATGTTCTTTCAATAAGCAATAAAAACAGAAGAGGAGTTACATTATTATGAAAAAAGCAGCACTTGTCACCATTCCTGCACTTTGCCTTGCACTCAGCACGACCGCTCTTGCGGACATCCCGAGCATCACATCGGTTACCGCAAGTGATATCGTCACACTGGGTGAGTACAAAGGGCTTGAGCTCGAAAAAACGGTTGAACCGGTTACCGACGAGATGATCGATGCGCATATCGATGAAGTACTCGAGACGGACAAGGAAGACATCGGTGACGGTCCCGTAGCCGTAGGCGATGTGGCAACGATCGATTTTGAAGGCAAGAAGGACGGAGAGGCTTTCGAAGGCGGTACATCGGAAGACTATCCGCTGGAGATCGGTTCCGGCTCGTTCATCCCGGGCTTTGAGGACGGCGTTGTCGGGATGAAAAAAGGCGAAACAAAGGACATCGAAGTGACCTTCCCGGAAAACTACGGCAGTGAGGATCTGGCAGGACAGGACGCCGTATTTACTGTGACAGTCAAATCCATCGAGCGTAAACCCGAGCTTACCGAAGAGTGGGTGCAGAAGAATACTGATGTTGACAGCATCGATGCCTACAGGGCACAGGTGCGCGAAGAGCTCGAGGGCGAGGCCGAGGCGGCAGCCGATGCGGCACTCCGCCAGCAGGCTTTCCAGAAAGTCTTCGAAAACAGTACATTTGAGGAGATTCCGAAGGAAGATTCCGATCCGATCAAAGAATCCCAGATCGAATATGTAAAAACCTACGCCTCTTATTTTGGCATGGAATTTGAAGATTTCCTGTCTGCACAGGGCTTTACCGAGGAGACATTTGAGGAAGAAGCTGCCGGATATGCGGAAAACCAGGCAAAAGTGCTTTACATCTGCCAGGCGATCATCGATGCCGAAAACATTACGATCACCGACGAAGAAGGTGAAGAACTTATGGCAGACTACATGGTGCAGTACGGTGTGGACACGCTGGAAGCTCTTCGCGAAGCTCTGAACGGAGGAGATGAAGTGGACAAAGCTATCGTCACCGAAAAGGCCCTGCAGATCGTGATAGATAATGCCACGATCACTGAGACAGAAGCGGAAGAAGCACCTGCAGAAGAGGCAGAAGTGACACCTGAGGCAGAGGCAGAAGCGGAAGAAGCGCCTGCAGAAGAGGCGGCAGCGGAAGAAACACCTGCAGCGACAGAAGCAGCAGCGGAAGAAGCACCTGCTGCAACCGAGGCAGCAGCGGAAGAAGCACCTGCAGAAACCGAAGCAGCGGCGGAAGAGGCACCTGCAGCAACGGAAGAAGCACCGGCAGAAGCAGCAGAGGAGACTCCTGCAGAGTAAATAATATTTGATCAGTTATTGGTAATAACAGCCGGGGGCGGAAAACCGTTCCCGGCATACATGGGATAAAGATTACATTCACAGTCAAATCGCGCACTTGCTGCGCGATTGAGGAATGAAACAGTAAAATATGCAGGGATTCGTCCCACCGCCGAAGGCGATTTGCATGGACGAGCCCGTTACTGTTTGCTGCCTTAAGGCTGCGAACAGTAACAGATTAAAGGGGAACAGCAAATGAGCAAGATGAGCATACAGGAACGTAAGCGCATCAAACAACGCCAGCTGATGATCCGAAAGATGACCAGGATAGGCATTATTTCTGCGTTTGTGATATTGCTTGGAGTTTTCCTCGTCAGGGGAGTGATCCTTCCGCTCATGGGCAGAAGCGGCAATTCTTCGACAAAGTCCGAGGAAGTGGCTTACGGCGAGATCAACGAGGACGGAAGCACAACCTACGAGATGGATAAAGGGGATATGGCGGAACGTATCCCGATATTCAGCGACAATGACACCGCCAAGGCGGTAGATCTGACACCGGGCTGGCACGACAACAGCTACGGCAGATGGTACAGGAACCCGGACGGGACATTCTACGCCAACGGCTTTCAGGAGATCGACGGTGCGCAGTACTCCTTCGACGGCGATGGTTACGTGCAGACCGGCTGGGTCACCAAAGGTGTAAACGATTATTATTTCAATGAAGACGGTTCGTACAATCCGGACAAAAAGAAACCGATGCTTGCGCTGACTTTCGACGACGGTCCGGGACAATACACGATGGAACTGCTTGAGTGTCTGGAGGCAAATGGTGCCCATGCGACATTCTTCATGCTGGGTGAGCTGGTCGGCAGCTACGAGGACGAGGTCCGCAAGATGGTGGAGATCGGCTGTGAACTGGGTAACCATTCGTACGATCATAGCGACATGACGACTCTCTCGCTTGACGCGGTGTACAAACAGTTCAGCGATACGGACCAGAATCTGATCAATGCCTGCGGGCAGGCGGCGACGGTGGCCAGAGCGCCATACGGCAACGGAAATGCCGAAATTTACGAGACGGTCGGTAAGCCGTTCTTCATGTGGTCGCTGGACACCATGGACTGGAGTCTGCTGGATGCCGACGCGGATTACAATTCCGTCATGAACGGCGATCTGACAGACGGCACGATCATCCTGATGCATGATATTCATCAGCCTTCGGTTCAGGCAGCGCTTCGTATTATTCCTGACCTCGTGGCGCAAGGTTACAAGCTGGTGACCGTCAGCGAGATGGCCGAGGCCAAGGGGGTTGACCTTCAGAATACGTGCTACGTCGATTTCTGGCAGAGCACACTTGATGCGGGTCAGGTACCGGGCTACACCGGGCAGTCGGGGCCGCTCTCGAGTGGTTCTTCGGACAGCTCATCGGATGCCGGCTCTGACGAACTTAGCTCAGGTTCTGAGGCGACGTCGGATTCGGGCAGTGAGGATGAACTGTACAGCGATGACGGATCGGGCAGTGAAGATGAACTGTATAGCGGAGACGAGTCGGGAAGCGAAGAGGAGCCTTTCGACATCGTTACGGAAGAGTACTACGAAGATACCGGTGATTTGGGAGAGTACTGAGAAGAGTACTGATCCCTGAAAATATAAAAAAAAGAAGGGAAGCGAACGGAGGGATTTCACATGGGAGAAAAAATGGCATTCACTGATCTCGACCAATATCTGTTTGGACAGGGTGTCCATTATGATATTTACAAAAAGATGGGAGCGCATCCGACAGAGGAGGACGGTGTTGCAGGCGTTTACTTTGCTGTCTGGGCACCCAACGCGCAGAGAGTTTCGGTGGTCGGAGACTTCAATGGATGGGATACCGGCGCCAATCCGATGGAGAAGGCGGGCCCAATCGGCGTTTTTGAGACTTTTGTACCCGGAGCAAAGATCGGAGATCTGTACAAATTTTTCATCATCGGAATGCATGGCGAAGAGCTTTACAAAGCGGACCCCTATGCAAATGAATCGGAACTGAGGCCGGGAAACGCTTCCCGCATTACTGATATTTCCGCTTACAAGTGGAGCGACTCGGCCTGGATGAAATCACGTCAGAAATTTGATGAGAAGAAGGACGCGATGGCGATCTACGAGGTGCATCTGGGATCCTGGATGAAGCACCCGTGGTCGGAGGAGAACGAGGACGGTTTTTACAACTACCGTCTGGCGGCAGAGCGCCTTGCCGAGTATGTCAAGAAGATGGGCTACACTCACGTGGAGCTGATGGGAATCGCCGAGCATCCGTTTGATGGTTCCTGGGGCTATCAGGTGACCGGCTATTATGCACCGACTTCGCGTTACGGTACACCGGCTGATTTCAAATATCTGGTGGATTATCTGCACAAAAACAAGATCGGTGTCATTCTGGACTGGGTGCCGGCACATTTCCCGAAGGATGCGCATGGTCTGGCAAACTTTGACGGAACCTGTGTCTATGAGCATGAGGACCCGAGGCAGGGCGAGCATCCGGATTGGGGCACAAAGATCTACAACTACGGACGTCCGGAAGTGAAAAACTTCCTTATTGCTAATGCGTTGTTCTGGGTCGAAGAGTGCCATGTAGACGGCCTCCGTGTGGATGCCGTGGCTTCCATGCTCTATCTGGATTACGGTAAGCAGGACGGCCAGTGGGTCGCAAACAAGTATGGCGACAACAAGAACCTGGAAGCGATCGAGTTCTTCAAGCATCTAAATTCGGTGACCCTGGGAAGAAACCCCGGCGTCGTTATGATCGCTGAGGAATCCACCGCATGGCCGAAGGTTACCGGAAAGCCGGAGGATGACGGCCTTGGCTTCTCGCTCAAGTGGAACATGGGCTGGATGAACGATTTCCTGGAGTACATGAAGCTGGATCCGTATTTCCGTAAATTCAACCATAACAGGATGACGTTCTCGATGATGTATGCTTACAGCGAAAAGTACATTCTGGTGCTTTCGCATGACGAGGTCGTGCATCTGAAATGTTCGATGATCAATAAGATGCCGGGCGAACTTGACGACAAGTTTAAGAATCTGAAGGTGGGTTATACTTTCATGTTCTGCCACCCGGGCAAGAAACTGCTGTTCATGGGCCAGGATTTCGGCCAGCTGAGAGAGTGGAGCGAGGCAAGAGAGCTCGACTGGTTCCTGCTGGGCGAGGAGAGACATCGTTCGCTGCAGAGCTATGTGCAGGGGCTTCTCACTATTTATCGCAAGTATCCGGCGCTTTATGGCATGGATGATGATCCGTCGGGCTTCGAGTGGATTAACGCGAACGATGGTGACCGCAGCATCTTCAGTTTTGTCCGTAATTCACCTACCGGCCGCAATAATGTGCTGGTGGTGTGCAACTTTACTCCGGTGGACCGTCCGGATTACAGGGTTGGTGTACCGAAGAAGAAACAGTATCGCCTGATCATGAACGAGAACGGGCTTGTGGATAAGAAGGAGACCTTTAAGGCCGAGGAGCAGGAGTGC
>CADCPK010000076.1 GCA_902803215.1 uncultured Lachnospiraceae bacterium | reverse complement strand
TGCCGAATTCTGTTTAAATCTTGTGTTCCCGGCTCAATTCCTGATACAAGTCCCGGACATATTCTGTATCCGCTTTTACCACACCGTTGCTGACAGTATTCTTGGCGCAGTAGACCTCGTACTCATCTGCGATGGAGAGGATATGATTCCACTCCTCCGCATCGTGATGCATATCCGCCCGGCACTCGCGGGCAAATGTCAGGATACTTTGTCTGTGAGTATTGATCCACATATCCCGGACCTGCTTCTGCAGTTCTTCCAGCCGTTTCTCTGTCGATCCGTTCAGTTTCTTTCCGAGCCATCCCAGAATACCGTCCCAGGGGTTCAGTTTGATTGGGCTTATCTGGATCAGTGACAGCAACACCGCAATGCCCGCCGCCACATACCCCGCATTCAGTTGTGAAATGATTTCTTTCAGATTCATTTGTTTCTCCCTTCCAGCCCTCCGTGGGGTGATCTCCTCTTACACTTTATCTCCTGAATCATTATTGATAACTGTGCTCCGTGCCAATGAACTGTATCTCCCGAAAGCTCATCGGATCGCGGCTCATGATATAACTGATATAGGCTTTGTAATCCTGCGCCAATCGCCAATAACCAAAGGCGGAAAGATGACCGCAATTGTATGCCGGTGATTTCTTCGTGTTCCCATACTGCTGAATATCCAGGAAAAAGACATCTGGATCATTAAGACTCGTCGCATATCCCTTTATACCTTCAGAAACTGCCAGATGGTTAGCAGCAGAATAGCTTGTAGCAGGAATTATATTGGCCACGAAAATTTTGATATGAGGATTTTCCTGTTTCAACTTGGAAATAATGTTGTTAAACCCATCAATACTTGTCTGCGTCCAGCCAGAATAGCGAATTGCATCATTGACTCCGAGCTGCATAATACAGAAGTCATATCCCGATAAATCCACATCTTTCATGGCTTCATACCATTCAGCAGATGAATTCCCTCCTCGCCCTTTATTCTCGATGGAGATGCCGGTTAGCCTCTCCAGACATCGAGGGAAGGAATACTTGTCGTATGATATATACTTCGTCCCGTTATCATTGTAGTTCATCGTCCCCGAAGTCAGACTGTCACCAATACAGATCCCATGGGTGAACGCTGATATTTCATCGCCAGGGTAGTCACATGGATGATCGGCGTAATCATCTTTCCTAATATATTGATCATCCAAGATGTATCCATACATATCTGGCTCATGATCATACTTATTGATCCACGCACTTCCATAGGATTCATCGGTTATCGTAAATCTGGCATAGGCTGTTCCTTGCGGTGTTACAAACGAATCCTGAAGCGAGCTGTCATTCCCATGGCCTTCAATTACTTCATTCTCCGAGTTGAAAAATGCGTAATAACCCCTGAATATTCCCCGCTGATAGTATCTCTTGCCTCCTTCAAGTATGACTTTCCCTGTGGCAATAAATATATTTGCACCGCTTGGTTTACTTGTTGTTCTTTGTATGCCTCCTCCCTGCGTCACATATGCGTACTCCTGGCAGAGGGAAAAGTCAATATAGTTTGAGTTTTCTGAGTGTACAAAGAACGTTGTCTGTTCCGGGTTTATGGACTGTAGAGCTACATGATATCCTCGGATTGACCCTTCTGGAATGTTATCTTCCCTTACCTTTACTTCGGTAAAAAGCTGATTGCCGTATTGGGGAGGAACCTTGTTTTCCGGATGAATCCATGCTTGGTTTCTATAATCCTCACGAGCAATCGTAAATCGACCGTAAGCAGTACCGCTTGGAGTGGTAAATGGATTCGATAACCCTTGACTCTGTCCATATCCGATAATCAATTCTTTCTCCGCGTTATAAAAAGCGTAATAGCCTGTATACAGAAAATCGTAATAATACTGTTCACCGGCCAGCAACGGAATAAATGGGGTTGCGTACAGCCCGTTGAAATGCTTCTCAATACCGTTCTCATCAATATATGAGTTATCAACGATATCGTCCCAGCATAACAGATTCGTTTTGGAATCATGCATGATCAACCGGCCTTCCAGATCTCCCATTTTGGTAAGTAAGGCGCTGTCCGTTTGCCGGATTGCGTCCCCCAGGGAATCGTGTATTACCCCTTGGAAATCTACCCGTGCATCAGCTATTTCTGTCTGACCGTCACCCGTTCCAGCTGCCAGCACTGCGTCCATCCGATTGTTCAGAGCAGCAGCTGTTTGATCAAAGGCATTCTTCTGATTGGTCATGGCTGATCTAGCCTGCAAGACAGTTTCTGTCAAAGTCTCTGTCGTCTGCTCAAGGTTTTGATCCACATGCTCACGGGTG
>CADCPK010000075.1 GCA_902803215.1 uncultured Lachnospiraceae bacterium | reverse complement strand
TTCTCTTCTCCCAGAGCCTCGATCTCGGAGTTGATATAGTCGAGCAGCGTAGTGTTGCCCTTTGCCACAGCCGGAGCGATGGTGTCAAGGTTTCCGAGGGAATCAACGCCTACCACAAATCCCGGATTTACCTGTGCCCAGGCAAGGACCTCGGTGTTATCGGTAGAGAAAGCATCTCCTCTTCCATCCAGAAGTGCATTGTATGCATCGGCATAGGCATCATATTTCTGAAGTTCTACATCGGGATAATTCTCGGTAAAGAATGTCTCAGCCGTGGTGCCTTTTACGATGATCAGTGTCTTGCCATTCAGCTCCTCCACATCATTGATCGGAGCGCTTTCCGGCGAAACGACACCCAGAGCCACCTTCATGTACGGCAGGGCGAAGTCAACCTGCTCGGCTCTCTCGGGAGTGACGGTGAAATTGGCAAGGACAATATCGACCTTTCCTGTTGCGGCATACTCAACGCGGCTTGCGGGATCAAGGGAGGTATACTCGACTTCCACGCCCAGATCCTCTGCAAGTCTCTCTGCAAAATACACATCATATCCCTGATAGTCTCCGTTTTCATCGACATAGCCGAACGGTGCTTTATCCGAAAAGACTCCGATGTTAATGGTACCGCTCTCCTTGATCTCGTCCAATGTGCGGAAGACGTCCTCAGCAGATACTGCCGAGACTGTTCCAAAAGCCAAAAGCGCTGCTGTTCCAAGGATCAATAAAGTTTTTTTCATCATGCTCTCTCCTCTCGTCAGGTAATCCTTGTTTTCATACTGTAATAGTATGAATTGTATGGATTAGATATTAATCCCTTTATGCCGCTTTGTCAAGAGCAATATACAAAAAAATTAAGAAATATTTGAAAGCCCCGTTACAGTACATTTCTATAACGGGGCTTCTCTTATGCATTTTCATGGATATGCGCAGGAGCAAACTCAAACGTATTCAAAAAGGCCCGCGCTCTGTCTGTCTTAGGTGCGGTAAAGAAGACGTCGGGCTTCTCCTCCTCAACGATCACTCCTTCATCGATAAAAATAACTCTGTCGGCCACCGCACGGGCAAACTGCATCTCGTGCGTCACGATCACCATGGTGAGGCCGCCCCGGGCCAGCTCAAGAATAACATCCAGCACTTCACGGACCATCTCGGGGTCAAGCGCCGCGGTCACCTCATCAAACAGCATGATCTCGGGATGCATGCATAGTGCCCTCACAATGGCAACTCGCTGCTTCTGGCCTCCGGACAGCTGACGCGGATACGATTTTTCTTTCTCGGAAAGTCCGACCCGGGCCAGGAGTTCTCTCGCTTCACGCTCTGCTTCGCTCTTATTCCTGTGCTGCACTTTAAGGGGAGCCAGCGTGATGTTATCCAGGATCGTCTTATGCGGAAACAGATCGTAGCTCTGAAAGACCATGCCGATCTTCTGCCGAAGCTCAGATATATTTTTTGCATTCTTCACGACCTTCGTGTTTTCAAGAAGGACCTCGCCCCCCTGAATCTCTTCCAGACCGTTCATACAGCGAAGAAGCGTGCTTTTACCGCAGCCACTGGGGCCAAGCACAACGACCACTTCGCCTTTTTTTACATCAAGATCGATTCCTTTAAGGATCGTATCATTTCCAAACTTTTTTACCAGTCCTTTTACGGACAGGACTGTCTGCTGTTCCATATTGTATGTCCCTCCGGTCGATATTCGTCTTACGCCTGTCATTCGGATGTATCAGTTCCATTTCTTCTCAAGCTGTTTTGCCAGCATGGAAATGGGCCAACAGGTAAAAAAGTACAGGAAGAAGATCACACCGTACACCCAAAGAGCGGCGGTCGGATAATCAAAACGATTCGCATCGATGATCTGCTGCCCTACTTTTACCATCTCCACTATACCGATCAGAACCACGAGAGATGTCGTCTTGATCATTCTGGTCACCAAATTGATGGTGAGGGGGATGAGTCTGCGGAGTGTCTGCGGAATGATAATGTAGCGGTAAGTCTGCATAGATGACATTCCGAGCGCCTCCGCGCTCTCGTACTGATGCCCCGGTATGCTGATCAGTGCACCACGGACCAGGTCCCCCATCTCCGCGGTCCCCCAGAGTGTAAATACCAGAATGGCACTGAAATAGTTGGAAAGGTTCCACCCGAACGCTCTTGTTGCGCCGAAGAACACGAGAAACAGGAGCACAAGCTGAGGCATGATGCGGATAAAATCCAGATACAGTCTGCCGATAACCTTCGCGATCGGATTTTTGAGCGTAAGAAAAAGGCCAAAAAGGATGCCCAGAGGGACCGAAAGGCCTGCAGAAATAAGGCTGATCTGCAGCGTGATCCCCAGACCGCCCAGCAGGCGCCAAAAGTTGGTTCCCTGAAAGAGGACATTAATTCCCAAATCCTGCATACCGGACCCTCCTTTCCAGAACCGTGCCGAGAATCGAGATCGGAAGCAAAATGATCAGATAGGCGACGACCAGCATGCCCAGCGCTTCCCCTGTCTGATAGTAAAGACCGATCAGATCTTTTGCCACATACATGAGGTCCGCAAGGGCGATACCGCTGAACACGGACGTTTCCTTTAAAAGAAAAACCATGTTAGCCACCACGGGCGGCACGGATGTGGCAAATGCCTGCGGGAAGATAACATAACGCAGCGTCTGAAAGGAGTTCATTCCCAGGCTCT
The DNA here is from genome assembly GCA_902803215.1 of uncultured Lachnospiraceae bacterium. Lineage (GTDB taxonomy): Bacteria > Bacillota > Clostridia > Lachnospirales > Lachnospiraceae > Blautia_A. Next base: position 4,852 of record CADCPK010000075.1, on the reverse strand, counting down.
CTGCAGATTCAAACTGGATCTTCTCCACCGCTTCCAGGCTGCTCCTGAACGCTTCGGCCATGTAGCTGCCGCCCAGAAATGTGAGTCCGATGATCCCGCAAAGTTCCCCGCTCAGACGGATCCCGATTTTCGGAAGGCCAAAGTACAGAAAGAACAGCTGTATCAGCAGAGGTGTATTTCTGCTCAGTTCTATGTAACATGAGGCGATCTGCCGCAGTACCGGTATTTTGAAATACTGTACCGCACTTACGGCAAGACCGACCATGATAGAAAGAATTATTCCTGTTGCTCCGATACGTAATGTGAGAATACCCGCCTCCACATACAGCGGCGCATATTCTTTAATAAAAGCAAAATCCACAGTGCATCCCTCATAATACAGTCAACGGTAACAGGCAGTCCGCTGCGCGCATCACCTGTTTGTCTCAGTAACGCTTTACTCTGGTAAATATATCACATTACTAGGTTATCGTCAATTACTACCTGTGTGACTTACTGTCAGCTGATCTGCCACTTCACGTGGCTTCCGGTCTCGTCCTTTGTGACGATCAGCTGATCCTCGATCTCCTGCTTGAGTTCGGTCACGTGTGAGATGATGCCGATCATGCGCGCCCCGCCTGCCATCTCCTGCAGCACGCGCACGGCCTGGCTTCGGGAATGCTCATCAAGAGAACCGAAGCCTTCATCGATAAACATGATATCCAGGTTAATGGCCGCCGCGCTTTGTCTGATCTCGTCGGCCATGCCGAGGGCCAGGGCGAGGGCTGCCATGAAAGATTCTCCGCCCGACAGCGTCCGTACCTCTCTCTCCTTTCCGGTCACATGGGAATATACCATCAGGTCCAGCCCGTGGTTCTTGCCTTCACCTGCCTTTTCTATATCGAGCATGCGAAGCTCAAACTGTCCCGCGGACATGTCGGAGAACCGCCTGTTGGCGGCGTACAGTATCCTCTCAAGATAGTACCGCTGTACGTAGGTTTCGATGTCCATACGTGCGCCGGTGACTCTTCCGCCCAGCAGATTGTAGAGGTTCTCGATCCTGCGGTAATCCTCGACGACCCGAGCACGCTCTTCCGCTTTGGGAAGCAGAGAGTCTTTGGTATCGGAATTGGCGCGGAAGCTCTCCCGTGCTTCGCCCAGAAGCCGCTCGGTAGATCTGTATTCCTGTTCTGCCTGCTGCATGGCTGCGTTCAGCTGCTCAAGGTCGGGCTTTTCTTTTCCGCCGATCGCTTCCAGGGACATTCTGTGCATGCCTTCTGCCTTGGCTTTTCGCTCCCGATGTGCATTCACCTGCTTTCGCAGTATATCTGCATCCTGATGTCTGTACTGCGAGACTGTATCCTTCCATTCTTCTTCGGCAACAGAGCGCTCCGCAAGGACAGCTTCATACTCTGCTTTTCGGTCATCGCACTCTTTTTGAAGGACAGGTTTTTCCGATCTGTAACGGGCGATCAGCGCCTCCGTCTTTTCTTTCAGGGCTGCCGCTTCTTTCGAGGCCGTAAAAAGCTTTTTGTATTCCTCGTACGCCGTTTTTGCCGTTTTGGCAGCTTTGCCGAGGTCGGTCCGGGCCTGCTCCTCGGTCTCATATGTGCGTGAGCGTTCCAGCGCATCGACGGTCATCCTGAGGCCTGCCAGTTCTTCCGATGCCTTGTTTGCTTCCGCGGCCGCCTTCTCCGCCTCCTTCTTCAGAACCTCTCTCTTTTGTCCGACATCGCTGAGCAGGGAGAGGACGCTTCGATATTCCTGTACATTAAGACGGACAGCTTTTTCTTCTTCCTGCAGCTGTTCTGCCATTCTTTTGAAAACAGACTTTGCCTCTTCGAGCGTAAGATCGGCCGTTTCTCCTCCGTTAAGAACACTGATATGTTCGCACATTTTTTCCTGTTTTTCGGCCAGGGTTCTCTGCTTTTCCGCCAGCACATCGGCGCAGGCCCCCGAGGCGGATGCCTTCTTCTCCTGCTCCTGCTGAAGCGCGGCGGCTTCAGCCATGAGTGCATCTACCGCTTCGCGCGTCAGATTCTTGTGTTCATCGGACAGAGCGCAGGGGTGGGGATGGGAAAGAGAGCCGCAGACCGGGCAAGGCTCACCCTCACGGAGCTTTTCTGCGGCGAGGAAGCCTGCCTGGGCGTCCAGATACGCGGTACGGGCATCGATCGCCTCCGCATTCTTCTCATCGGCCCGGCTTTTGGCCAGAGCATATGCTTCGGCGGCTTTTTCTGCTTTTTTCTTCTGCTGCAGTGCGCCTTTTTCTGCCGCTTCGGCCTCCTGCAATTCGCGGGAAAGCAACTGCAGATCTGCTCTTCTTCCCTGAAGAAGCGCAAATTCCTTCTCGGATCCTCGAAGGCTTTCTTCCCTCTCCCGCCATTCTTTTTCTTTCTGTTCAAGACCCAGCAGCCGTTCTCCCGCCTCGTTTCCCGCGGAGACAAGCGTACGATGCGTCTTTTCCAGTTGCTGCACACGGGCTTTTCCCTCTGTTATTTTCTGCAGGATCTCCAGACCTGCTTTTACCTGCTCGGAGATGCGGGTATACTGTTCTTTTTCGTTGTCCAGCACACTTCGGGCGGCCGCTTCTGCGTCCGCGGCGGATGAAGCCGAGGTGAGGATCCCGGGGAGATGCTCTTCCTCATCGGCCAGTTTTTTTGTCGTGGTCTCAAGTCTCCCGCGGGCATCGTTGTATCTTCTGTAGATGTTCTGAACGACATACGCGGTCTCGATTTTGGAAACGAGGGCATTCTTCTCTCCGATCGCATCCTCCTCGTCCGCGCAGGCTTTCAGTTCTTCCGCAGCTCTCTGCAGACGCTCATAGGCGACGGTCAGGTTTCGACCTTCGTTATAAGCCTGCTTTGCCGCGTCTCTTCCTTTGCCGTTCTCTTCATGCTGCCGGTTCAGGCGGGCGTTCGCTTCTTTTTGATACTCGCAAAGCTCGGTGAGGAGGGAAATAAGCTTTTCCATGTCGGTCACCGAAAGCTTGTCGGCGGTGAGGATCCTCCGCTGTACCTCTTTCAGGACAGAGCCTTTTTCGTAATCATCGGGGACCCTTATGTGGGCCGCCTCGGTCTGACACACTGTGCGGATCCTGGTCATCTCGGCGATCTTGTCTTTTCTTCTCCTGCCCAGTTCTTCGACGATCCCGTCAAAAAACTCTGTGTGGAAGAGTTTGCGGAAGATCACCTTCTTGTCGTCGGACGCGGCGCGCAGAAGGTCCATGAATTCTCCCTGCGCGATCATCGCCACCTGCATGAACTGATCTTTGGTGAGGCCGATGATCTCGACCAGCTTGTCGTCGGTCTCTTTTTGCGGATACTCTGTTCCGTCGGGCATGGTGAGTGAAACCGTCTCTCTGTCCTCGCGGAATCCGGTTCCCGTCTTCCTGTTTCTTTTCAGATTTCGCATATGGCGCGGCGAGCGTCTGACCGTGTATTCGTCGCCGCCTTCGGTGAATGTCAGTTCTACAAAGGGCTCAGTGTCAAATCCGACAAACTGACTCTGCAGCTCGGTGCCGTCCTTGCGGTTCATCCCCGAGCTTGCTTCGCCGTACAGGGCAAATACGATGGCGTCAAAGATCGTTGTCTTTCCCGCGCCGGTGTCGCCGGAGATGAGGAAAAGATTCTGGTTGGTCATTTCGAAATCGATCTCGGTCAATCGGCCGTAGGAGCCGAAGGCCTGCATCACAAGTCTCTGCGGTCTCATACATTCACCTCTTTCACTTTGTTGATCACGTCCTGCAGAAGCTGCTTTTCTTCGTCAGACATCGTTTCGCCGAGGAATGCGCAGCAAAGGCTGAACGGGTCCATATCCTTTTCTTCGGCTAACGGCTGACTGTAATCCGCCCTCCGAATATTGGTTCTGCGGATATCGAGAAGCCGCGGGAAAGCCTGGTGGAGTCTGTCCTGCAGGTCGAGCACGTTCAGATCCTCTTTGTCTGTGAGGCAAACGGATACATAGTCGCCGCATTCCTCCTTCAGGATGTCCTCGAGTTCCCCTTCTATGCGTCTTACCTGCCGCAGGGGAGTGAGGGGGAGCACTTCGGTCGAAATTTCGCCTTTTGGGCCGAGTTCTACCAGGACCACGCCCTTCTGCTGCCCGGCCTCGCTCACGGAGCATGCAAGGGGAGTTCCGCAGTATCTGTAAAATTCGCTGCCGACCTTCATCGGCTTATGGATATGACCGAGAGCCGCGTAGTCAAACTTTTCCAGGATATCGGCCTTAACTTCGTCGATGTTGCCGACCGTGCGGATCTCCGAGTCCATACGTTCCATGTCCTCCGCTTTCGTGCCCGAAGGCAGATAAAACTGGTGGCTGACCAGGATGTTGCGCTCAGTCTGCTCAATGCTCTCCCTCTCGATCAGGCGGCGGAGCGTTTCGTTGTACGAAAGATTGAGGCCGTTCTCGTCCGTGCCGATGATCTTTTTGACCATCGAAGGTCTGACGAACGGAAGAAGGTAAAAGTGGACCAGGCCGAAGCTGTCCCGTAGGGTCACCTGCTCGATGTATTCTTCGGGATCCTGCGGCGGCATGCCGATCATGTATACGTTCTGCCGCGAAAGTACCGAGCGGAAGCAGTTGACGCGGGGCGCGCTGTCATGGTTGCCGCTGATCATCATGATGGCCGAGTCCGGGCAGGCTTTCGTGAGCGCCGAAATAAAGGCGTCGAACACTTCGACTGCCTCCGCAGATGGTATCGACTTGTCGTAGATGTCCCCCGCAATTACCACGGCATCGGGCATCTGCTCACGGCAGATTTCCGTGATCTGCGCAAGGATGTATTCCTGGTCTTCTCTCAGGTCGTAATTCATCAGTTTCAGTCCGATATGCAGGTCGGACAGGTGTATGAACTTCATATCTCTCTCCT
>CADCPK010000074.1 GCA_902803215.1 uncultured Lachnospiraceae bacterium | reverse complement strand
GAGCTTATCGCGCTTTTTGATGAGTTTGAGGATGCGGAGACGGCGGAATCGAGGTTTGCGCATGCGATGGACAATCTTCAGCCGCTCATTTTGAATAACAGTAACGGTGGGAGTGACTGGAAGGAGCATGATGTGGATGCTGCTAAGGTTTATGGGCGCCAGAGCAAAACTAAGGCAGGTTCGGAAGAATTGTACCGGGTGACCGATATGATCATTCAGGATAATATTTTGAAGGGTTCGTTGAAACCCTGATTTTTATTACAATGAACGACGAAACAACCGGAAGGCAACGCATGCTGAATAAACTTAAGACAGGATACCGGCGCTTCTGAAAGACATATGGTGTGTAGATATGAGACAGAAATTGTCAAAGGAGGAGAAACTCCATCGAAGAGAAGTAAAGAAAAGGATGGCGAAGAGATATCCCAGACATCTTGCTGTCCGTATGGCCATCGGGACATTTTTTGTGCTGGTTCTGGCCCTGGGACTCAATGGGCTGGTTAACATGCTTTTTTTTCTTGTCAGTGGGTATGATGAGAATCTGAATGTCGCGAACAGTATTGCGGATTCGATCAGTTATGTACTGCAGATTCAGATGCATGCCGATGAAGGCAAGGTAGATGAGCAGGCGTCTGTGGAGCAAACAGAGGAGAGCATCGCGGCTATCGGTGTCGCTTTCGAAGAGCAGCTGAGTCAGATCGGCATTTTCTTTGGCAATGACAATGACGGGTATAGCTATACCCTGGAGGTAGATCCGTCCGATCCGGATTCTGTTATGGCCACTGCGCAGGAGAAGGTCAACTCGGATGCGATGAAGTTGATCATGAAGGAGTACCGGGAATTCCAGAAAACGAATCCCGGCAGTCCGTTCGAAGTAAAAGTCGAGAGGGCGAATGCGCTTGGGCTAAGTGCTTACAAAGATGCCAACGGAGGCCTGTTCCTCAGAGAGTATCCTGTAGAAGGAACGAACGATAGTTTTGTCGTACTGATCAAGATCGATATAGGCAGACTGATCAACGGGCAAAAATGGTACTATCAGGTCATATTCTTTATGTTGCTGGTCGTGTTTGTGGTCGTGATGCTGTTTACGATCTGGCGCATGCACCGAAAAGTGATCAGACCGCTCAGAAAGATTGGGAACGCTTCGTTTCAGTTTGTGGGTAGAACGGAGCGATTCAAAAATCCGGAGCAGTGGATCTACGAGGATCCGAAGGTCAGGAGCAAGGATGAAATACAGGCGCTTTCTGACATGATGATCTATATGACGGATCATATGAAAAGCGCGGTTGCCGATCTTCTCGCGGTCAACTCCGAGAAGGAACGCATTGGCACAGAGCTTTCTCTGGCGACCAGAATTCAGAACAGCATGCTTCCGGGCGTCTTTCCTCCGTTTCCTGACAGGCATGAGTTTTCAATCTATGCTTTGATGGATCCGGCGAAGGAAGTCGGTGGGGATTTTTATGATTTCTTCTTTGTGGATGAGACGCATCTGGCGCTCGTCATTGCCGATGTTTCGGGGAAGGGTGTTCCTGCGGCGCTGTTTATGATGTCGACTATGTTGCTCATACAGAATCTGGCGAAGGAGGGGCATCCGCCGGCAGAACTGCTGCAGCTGGCCAATGATCGGATGGCGGCTTCCAACACCGCCAATATGTTTGTTACGGTCTGGTTCGGGATCCTGGATACGGCTACGGGAGTTATTCGGGCAGCCAACGCGGGGCATGAGTATCCTGCCATAAGGAAGGCGGGAGAGAACTTCGCGCTTCTCAAGGATAAGCATGGTTTTGTCATCGGTGAGATGGAGGGAATGAAGTACAAGGAGTATGATATCTGCCTTCAGCCCGGAGATACTCTGTTTGTGTATACCGATGGTGTGCCGGAAGCGCAGAATTTGGACGAAAAGTTCTTTGGAACGGCAGGCATGCTGGACGCTTTAAATGTTGACCCCGGGGCAGAGCCCGAAGAGCTGATCAGGAAACTGCGAGCGGCGATGACGATTTTTGTGGGCAAGGCGGATCAGTTTGACGATGCCACCATGCTTTGCCTGAAGTATAACGGAACGGAAAACAAATCACAGGTCGATTTAACCGATAGCTTAACCGATAGCTCAAAGAACAGGAGATAGAAAAATGAGAATACCTGAGTTTATCAAGCCGGGAGATATCATTGGGCTTGTAGCACCGTCTTTCGGGGCGGGAACAGAACCTTACATCACCAGATTTTGTGCGGCGGTCAAAAAGTTTGAGGAGCGTGGTTACCGCGTGGTATGTGCGGACAGCTGCTTCAAGTCGGACGGGCTTGGCATCAGCACGAAGCCTGCGGATGCGGCGGCTGACCTGGTGAATTTTTATCTGGATGACAGTATCGATGCGCTCATCTCCGTCGGCGGCGGTGAGCTGATGAACGAGACCATTTCATGTGTCGATTTTGAACAGCTGAAACAGGCTAAGCCCAAGTGGTATATGGGATACTCGGACAACACGAATATGATCTTTCCCATGGCGACGCTCTGTGATGTGCCGGGGATTTACGGCCCCTGCGCATGTGGGTTTGGTAAGCCTTGGGAGGATACGGAGAGGGATGCGTTTGCACTGCTTGAGGGAACCTCTCTCAATGTACACGGATACGATAAATTTGAACGTCCCGATTGGGATGCGGAGATAGAGGAGCCCGATCCTCTGGCAAAGTATATGCTGACTGAGCCGAAGATCCTCAGGAGTTTTGTTCCGGGAAAGAACGGGCTGCAGGCGGCTGAAGGGCAGATCACCATGGAGGGGATGCTTCTGGGAGGGTGTCTGGATATTCTGGAGAATCTTTCCGGTACTCGTTTTGATGGTACCCGCAGACTTGTGGAAGAGGGAAAGAAGATCATCTGGGTCATTGAGGCATGTGATCTTACTCCGATGGCCATCAGGAGAACGGTGTGGCATCTGAAGCAGCAGGGCTGGTTCGACACTGCTGCAGGTTTCCTGGTGGGACGTCCGTTGGCTTCTTTTGAGCAGAACATGCTTGGAGTGGATGCTTATAATGCGGTGACGGATGTGATCGCAGATCTGGAAGTTCCGGTGATCATGGATGTCGATATCGGACATGTGGCGCCCATGATGCCTCTGATCATAGGAAGTCATGCTGAGGTGAAGGCTGAGGGAAATGATCTGGAGGTTAAAATGAGCCTTATGGAGAGTGAGCGATGAGCAGAACTGTTGAGATTCTTCAAACTATCCTTCCTGTTGTAATTGTTCTTTTTATCGGGGTATTGTGCCGCATAAAAAAGCTGATTACCCGTGAAGGGATCAATGCACTCAAGAATGTAGTTGTCAATATTACCCTTCCTGCCGTTCTTTTGTCTGCGTTCGCGACTACCTCTTATTCACTTATGGATGTGGTGGTCCCGTTATTGGTGTTTTTTATCTGCTTCGCAGCATGGGGAATGGGAAAAGCGGCAGGTCGTTTGCTGAATATGCCCTCACGGTTTGTTCCGTACCTTACTACAGGGTTCGAGGCAGGCATGCTTGGCTATGCTTTGTTCACTATGCTGTATGGGGGAGACAGGATCGCTGATATTGCTATTGTCGATCTGGGGCAGGTCCTGTTCGTCTTTACGGTCTATAAGATCCTTCTGGGCCGTGAAGGAGAGGAGAAGACAGATGTCGGTGGACTTTTGAAGGACATGATCCTGTCGCCGATCATCATTTCCATTATCATCGGTGTGCTCATCGGCGCCACCGGTTTGTATCGTGCGCTCGAGCCGTCAGGTATCAGCAGTATTTACACCGCGTGTACGGACTTTGTCTCGGCTCCGACAAGCATGATCATTCTGTTGACAATCGGCTATGATCTTGTGTTTGACGATATTCCCTGGGCAGATACATTGAAGGTTGTGGGGCTCAGGTTTGTGATCATGATGATCCTCAGATTCGTCTTTGTGGGAATCGTACATGCTTTGGGATTCGGAAGCAGATTTAACGCTGCGGCCAACGTGATGTTTATCCTTCCTCCGCCTTTCGTCCTGCCGGTGTTCGCGGACGATGCGGACCAGCGGGTGTATGTGTCCTCAGCGCTGTCGATCTCGACGCTGGTGTCGATCATAGGGTTTGCGGTGCTGACGGTTATCTAGGAAAACACACGGGGACGGTCCTTTTGTGTTCGCAAGGCAAGGGTTTTACCCCTATCTTGCGAACACAAAAGGACCGTCCCCGTATGTTTCCAGGAACCTGTCCCCGTGATTCATTGAACCTGTCCCCGTTTGCTTCCGGGTGTTATGATTAATAATATACGTAGTTTGCGTCGGTCCAGCCAAGGTGGCCGTTCCACTGAGCCATGATCCAGCCGCCCCAGAGTGATGCAGGCTGAATCAGAATGGATTCACCGTTCTGCCATCCCATCGGTGTTCCGGCGTCGGTATATCTTACTCCGCCGTTGGGGCTGTCGCGCAGTGTCAGGCAGGAACTTGAATCATAGTGAACAACACCGTGCACTGTGCCGTATGTCCAGCCGCCTCCCCATTCATCATTACCGCCGGTTACATTCTCAAGGTTATCGTTGTTGAGTTTTTCCATTTCACTCATAGCATATGCCTCCTTTTCTTCATATATAAATATATACGTACTGCGCCGCAGGATATCCGCCTTGTTCATTAATAGTAAATGAGATGTATTAAGTCACGATCGGTTTGTTCTCTTTGATATATCTGTAGCTCCCGTCTGCCTGTCTTTCAACTTCGAGGCAGCAGCGGACATTCTGTGAAGGATCGGGATGATCTTTCCAGAGCGCATAGAGTCCGGGCAGAAAAACAGGCCATCTGCTTGCTTCGTAGTCCTCATGCTCGGTCGCATAGTTCGGAACGATTTTCGCCTCAGGGTCTTCCGCGAGAAGTTCTTTTATAAAAGCATGGCAGATAGGGGACGGTTCTCTGTCTTGCTAAACAACAGTATAGCATATGGGCCGATAAGATGGCAAGACAATGCGTCACCGGCCAGGGTTGTTTCATGAATCCTGTCGCAGCGCTTCTGCTTCTTATGTAGTTTGCGTTGCAGTGCTCTGTTCGTTGCTGTTTTGCT
>CADCPK010000073.1 GCA_902803215.1 uncultured Lachnospiraceae bacterium | reverse complement strand
TTTCGTGCTCTTTTCTGATCTTTGCTTCGTTGAAATTGAACATTGCGCTTTTCCTCCTCTTTGATGCCTGTTTGCTTTGAACAGGCGCAGGCTGTATTGGATTGATGGATATAATGTATCATATCGTTATGTTCCGCGCAAGTCCTTTTTTCAATTTTTCTCCTAATAGCATCCAAAAGAAAATATTGACATTTATTATATAACGTTATATATTGTCTTTGTCGGATTTGAGGAGATATGCTCCGGTTTACAACGCTGTTTTTCAAGGTTAGCAACACGTAGAATTGTCGATCACCTTTGATGAGGAGTACGAAAAATGAAGCGCTTCACAGAATCATCCTTATATAAAACACTGATTGCTGTACTGGGAGGTGTGCTTTTTGCGTTCTCGTACAGAGTTTTCATCGTCCCGCTGCATCTGATGAGCGGAGGTTTTACCGGTATCAGCCAGCTGATCCTCCGGTTTATCACATTTGTGTTCCATGTGACGCCTCCTTCAAACATCGACGTGACGGGTATTATTGTATGGCTTCTCAACATCCCACTGTTCATCATGGTATGGAAGATCGTAAGCCCGACATTCATGCTGCGCACTTTTCTCACGGTTCTTGTGCAGTCCGCCTGTATGGTGTGGATACCGGCTCCTGCGGCTCCGCTCATGGATAACACTCTTACCTGCGTCCTTCTTGGCGGTGCAATCGCCGGTTTTGGTGTGGGTATCACGCTGAAAAACGGTGGGTGCGGCGGCGGAATCGATACCGTCGGTATTTATTCTGCGAAGAAGTTTCCGGAGTTCAGTGTCGGAAAGCTTTCTCTGTTTGTAAATGTAATCATTTATGTAATCTGTGCTTTTTCAGACGGTCCCGAAATTGCAGTCTATTCTGTCCTGTATACCTTTGTGGAATGTCTGGTGATGGACAGGATTCACGAGCAGAACATCATGACACAGGCTATTATCGTCACGCGCAGCAACAATTTCACCGACGAGATCATTCATCATCTGAACCGCGGCTGTACGGTGTGGGACGGCTGTGGGGGGTATGACAGCACGCCCACGCATATTATTATGACGACAGTTTCGCGGTACGAAAGAAGGCTGCTGAACCAGAAGGTACAGGAGCTTGATCCTCACGCGTTTGTGACTTATCAGGATGGGATTTCTGTGACGGGAAATTTTGAGAAGAGGTTTGATGCGTGATTTTGGTCAAAAAGAACCGTCCCCGTGTTCCACAACTACTCATAGTACACAACGACCCCCAGGACTGCCGATATTCCGATCAGTGTTATGGGGGAAATCCTTCTTTTTAATACTTTTCCTGCTCCGAAATAAACTGCCGCGATCATCACTGTAAGCAGCAGCGATGTGGTGTCGAGACCCGAAGCCGCTCCCGCCTTCACACAATTTTGGACAACCATGTGAATGCCGGTTGCGAGGATGATCCCGATGATGCAGGGCATGAGGCCGGACAGGACCACTTTTGCGTATTTGCCGCATTTTGTGTACAGATTATTCTTTTTGCTTTCCTGTGCGTTCTTGATAACTGCTGAGAAAAACAGTATCACCGCAAATGCAGGAAGCACCACGGCCAATGTGGCAGCCGCAGCCCCCAAAATTCCGGCTCTTTCGCTCCCTACATACGTAGCCAGGTTGACCATGAGCGACCCCGGGGTGCTCTCGCTGACGGCGATCATGTAGGTGAGCATCTCGTCGTCGAGCCAGCCATACTGCTGTACAACTTCTCTGATCAGGGGGATTGCGCTGTAGGCACCGCCGAAGGAGAACAGACCTACTTTGAGGAAGCCCCAAAACAATTCCAAATAGATCATATTTGCTTTCCTTTTTTGGTGAGTTCACCGATGGACGAAGCCGCCAAAGCCACGATTCCCGCCGCAAGCAGCAGCGTTATGGTAGAAACATGCACCGACAGGAAGTTCACCGAAAGCATGACTGCCGCCGCGCAGATCAGAATGGCTATTGCCGGCACATCTTTCTTCATCTTGACGATCATTCGGACAGCCACGTCGAGGATCAGAATACCGACGGCGATCTTTATCCCTTTAAATGCGTTGGCGATCCAGGTGATCTCGAGAAACCGGTTCAGGTAATTTGAGATCAGAAATATCACGATGAATGACGGCAGGATCACTCCGGCTGTTGCAGCGACGGCGCCCCAAATCCCCTTCTGCTTATATCCCACATATGTGGAACAGTTGATGGCGATCGGGCCCGGTGTGGATTCGGCAATGACGGTCACGGCCATGAGCTCCTCATGCGTGATCCACTTCTTCCGTTCTACGCAGATGTCTTCGATCAGCGAGAGCATTCCGTATCCGCCGCCGAAAGTGAAAAGGCCTATTTTGAAAAAAGCCGGAAATAATTCCATACCCGTCCCCATGTGTTCACCCTGCCTG
>CADCPK010000072.1 GCA_902803215.1 uncultured Lachnospiraceae bacterium | reverse complement strand
TTCGTTTCTGCTGTTCTTTCATTTTATGCAGGTGGATGCCGAAGCAGTCAGGGCTGCCGCACCGCTGGTCTTCGGAAATATCCTGCTTCTGAGTCTGATCTGCTGCCTGATGGAATGGCTGCTTCACAGGTTTACAGTTGCTATACCCATACGCCGTATCAGGGAAGCGGCAAGCCGCATTTCTTCGGGGGATTTTACAGCCAGGATCGATACGACGCAGTTTACCGCGCTCAGTGAGGATTTTACCGGGATCGCGGAGGAGCTGAACCGAATGGCCTCTGCATTGGCTGAAACGGAAACGCTGCGTGTTGATTTTGTATCGAATGTTTCACACGAGATGAAGACGCCGCTGGCGGTCATCCGCAATTATGCAGCTATGTTGAGAAAGGGCGGCTTATCTGAAAAGGAAAAGACGGAATGTGTGGAAGGAATCGACATCACCGTACAGAGGATGAGTGAGCTCATCACCAATATTTTGAAATTGAACAAGCTTGAACATCAGCAGATTCAGGCGTCCCCTGCCTCGTTCGACTTGAGTGAACAGGTTACGGAGTGTATCCTCGGGTTTGATGATGCTTTTACAGAGAAGATGATCGAGCTGGAGACAGACCTGGAGGAGCAGGTTATTGTCAAGGCAGATCCTGAACTGCTGGCGCTTGTGTGGAACAATCTGTTGTCCAATGCGGTGAAGTTTACCGGAGAAGGCGGGGTCATTACGGTCAGCGTTTCGACGGACGGGAATGACGCTGTTGTCAGTGTGCGGGACACCGGGGCCGGAATGGATGAAAAGACCGGGAAGCATATTTTTGATCAGTTTTATCAGGGAGATACATCCCACGCTACCGAGGGCAATGGCCTGGGACTTGCGCTTGTCAGGAGGGTGATCGATCTGACGGGAGGGGAGATCTCGGTAGAAAGTGAGCTCGGGAAAGGCAGTACCTTTACTGTGCGGATCGGGAGGGAAGTGTCATGAGCGAAGAAAAGTCATTTGCATATACATATACATCGCCTGAGCGCAGAAGCGTTTCTTCACAATCGACGGAAAGCCCTGTGCAGGAAGAGGAAAACTCAGCCGTAAAGCATGGCGGAACAGGAAGAGTCGTAAAGGCTGTGCTTTGGGGGACAGGCAGCTGCCTGCTTTTTGGCCTGGGATTGTCATGCGTGCTGGAGTGGGCCGCCTATATTCCGGGAATTGCGTGCGGTGCACTTGGTATAGCCGGCATGGCAGCGGTGCCGGCGGTTTATAAGCGTAAGAGTAATTGAAGCGCACAGGGGGACGGTCCTTTTGTGCGCGAAAGAATTCGCAAGGCAGAGTATATCTCTGTTCTTTCGCGCACAAAAGGACCGTCCCCCTGTGTCCTCCTGTGCGTTCTATACAAACCTTCCGCGAAACCACGAAAATGTGTTGACAAAAACAAACCACATTGATATCATGATGATATCAAATCAATATTTGCTCCGAGTAATACTGTAAGAGCATATTTTCAGGGTCAGAGAAATGATCCGGTATAGAGAAAGAAGGGTTTGTGATGACAGAAAAAATTTTGTCGACAAAGAAGAATGGTATGGCGGTTCTTATTCTCACTATTGTATTGCTGCTTGGCGGCATTGGTTTATTTGTTGTTTCACTCGCTGTCCTGAAAGGCGCTGCAGGCATCATCGGAACGATTGCTGGCATACTGATCATGGCACTCGGCTGGCTGCCTTTTTGTGGACTGAAGGTTTTAAAGCCTCAGGAGGCGTTGGTTCTTACTTTGTTCGGAAAGTATATCGGAACGCTCAAGGGTGACGGCTTCTTCTTCGTCAATCCTTTCTGCGTGAGTGTCAATCCCGCAGCAAAAACAAGGCTCGGGCAGAGTGGTGATGTAGATGCCTCTGCGCATTCTCCCGCAAAACTGTTCACGATTACGACAGGCAGCAGCCAGACAGAGATCGTGAGCAAGAAGATTTCGCTCAAGGCGATGACGCTTTCCAACGCACGCCAGAAAGTAAATGATGTGCTGGGAAATCCGGTAGAGATATCCGTTGCTGTTATATGGAAGGTAAATGACACGGCGAAAGCGGTATTTAATGTGGATAACTATAAGGAATATCTTTCTTTGCAATGTGATACGGCCGTGAGAGATATTGTCAAGATTTATCCTTATGATATGGCACCCGGAATTGACACTACAGGTGACGGGAAAGCAGATGACGGTTCTCTTCGCGGCTCAACCACCATCGTGGCTGAACGGATCCGTCGGATGATCCAGGAAAAGGTGGAGGACGCCGGACTGGAAATCATCGAGGCCAGAATCACATACCTCGCCTACGCACCGGAAATCGCGGCGGTCATGCTGCAGCGTCAGCAGGCTTCGGCAGTGATCGATGCCAGAAAGATGATCGTTGACGGGGCTGTCGGAATGGTCGAAATGGCCCTTGACCGTCTGAAAGAAAATGGTACGGTAGACCTGGACGAAGAACGCAAGGCAGCGATGGTTTCTAATCTGCTGGTTGTGCTCTGCGGGAATCACGATGCACAGCCTATCGTGAATTCCGGAAGTCTATATTGACACCGGGGTTCTCATATGAAATCAATCTGAAATTGTAATTCTGCATATGATTGAGACAGTAAAACGAATCGGGGCTGCCGCACTGAGACGATCGGTGCGGCGGCCTGTGAGAGGTTATTTACGATTTTCGATCTTAAGGCCGGGAATGGTAACTGTGTGATAACAGAAAGCAGGCATGTACCTGCTTATATCCGTCAGGGGGGATGAAGATTGGCAAAAAAACAGATCCCGCTTCGCCTGAGCGAAAAATTATATGACGCGATAGCTGCATGGGCCGAAGACGATTTCCGCTCGGTCAACGGTCAAATCGAGTATCTGCTTACGGAGTGTGTGCGGCAGCGCAAAAAGAACGGAAAGTATGTGTCTGAGCACTTGGATGAACCGCCGGAACTGGATATATGAGGCGGGGTGAAACAGGGGGACGGTTCCTCGTTCCATCCCCCTGTTTCACAATATCTACCACTTTTACAGATTGCCCCGGGTCATCTTGACAAAAAAAGAACGAATTCATTATAATGCATTTGTTTTTTGTGACAGACGTGCCGAAGCAGTACGCCTTTTTTTAGCACACACAGTTAGCTAAGACTAATTTGCGCGATCAAAAGCAGGACTGCGCGGGCTGTCAATCGTTATACGGTTGTCATGCGGTTTAACCGACTGCAATGCAGAGGGCTAAACTTTTTTTTAGGTATCAAGTTACAAAAAACTAACTATATGAGAGGGGAAAGGAACCACATGACAGCATTAAAGAAATTAGCAGCACTCTTCCTGAGCATAGCGATGGTTTGTTCCATGAGCCTGAACGTGTTTGCGGTTACGGGGAGCACCTTGGCGGCGGACGGCACATACAGCGGGTATTCGAGCGAAGGAACAGTGACGGTAACCGTTTCGAACGGAAAGATCGCTAATGTATCCGCCAATGTAAAGAGCAAATATCAGAGTTATATCAGCTCGGCTTTTTCGTCAGTCATCGGAAAAGCCGCCACTGCAAACAATATCGACGCCTTGTCTTCGGCGACGAAGCACATGAACGCGATCAAATCCGGAGCGAAGAGCGCGATCGCAAGCGCTCCTGCGGCGGATGGGAGCAGCAGCGGAGACGACAGCGGAGGAGAAAGCGGCGGCGGTTCGGGATCGGGCCAATCAGAGACAGAATACACGATCGCCGTGGGCGGAACGCAGGAACTTTCCGTCATTGAAGACGGTAATTATTCTTACAGTTGGGCATCTTCCGACACTTCAAAGGTTTCGATCAGCGGAAGCGGGTACACAGTAACTGTAAAAGGAGAATCGGCTACAGAAAGCCCGGTGACAGTTACGTGCACCTATGGATTCATGGTGATCGATATTTCCGGCTCAATTGTCGGAAAAGAGGCAGCACTGAATTCGGCCATTCAGTCGTTGGTGAAGGATCTTCCCGAGAACTCGCAGGTCGGTATCGTTACATTTAATGAGACTGCATCGATGAGCCGGATCTATAGTCCTGACACTATTTCGGGGCTTACATTCAGTGGCGTTGAAGATGCAGGGACAACCATGGCTGTCGGAATCAGCGCGGCGACAAGCCTGTTTAACGGGTCTGGCTGGAGCGATGCGTCCAACAATAAGGCAATGGTTATCATTTCCGACTTTGATATCGATGATTATTGCAATTCGATCAACAATGCGAGACCCGCAAAAACAGGCGGTACGACCATCTACTCCGTTAAGATTGACGCAGATGTTGTCCCGGGGGTGTCTCGGACGGAGCTGACAACAGACTACAGAAACGAAAGCAGCTTTTCAGTCACACGCTATATTTCAAGCCAATATCCGTCGGCGAGCGCTGTAAATAATTCCATGCTTGGCATGTTCAATCAGGTATTGGTGACGCCGGGCTCGGTGGATAATTCTGCGGCTTACGTCTACTGCGCGGGCGGCGGCAACTGGAGCGATATCTTCGCTGAGATCAAAGCTACAGAAGGTATCACAGAAGAATCCACAGAGCCGATGAAAAATGTGACCATCATGGGATCTTTTGTCGGATTATGTCGAACTTTTGTCACCTGATGCCGAAAACAGCGGTGTGACACTGGAGCCGGAAGATGCCGATGTATCGATAGGAAATGTAACCGTCACAGGAAAGGAAGTAAAAGTCACTCTGAGCGGCGAACTCAAAGACGGCACGACCTACACCGTAAAGATTCCCGTGAAACCGACGGAGCAGGCGCAGACCGAAGCGAATCAGAAGTTTACCGCGACGACGAATTTCAAGTCGAATGCTTCCGCCACAATGTCCTACGAGTATGACGATGAAAACAAGGGCTCGGTTACCTATGCTGAGCAGCCCGAGATCGTGGTGGCGAAGAAAGTGAAGCTGACTTACGATGCAAACGCGGGTGAAGATGCAGTGACCGGGATGCCGAATCCTGCCGAGGAAGAGAATGCAGTCGGGGAAGATGCGAAGGCAGTCTTTACGATCACTTCAGCTGCTCCGGAAAGAGAGGGATATACCTTCGACGGATGGAATACCGATAAGGGTGCAGAAGAAGCAGATGATTCTTTCGCAGTCGGAACAGAAGTCGCCCTTGGGGCAGATACCACGCTGTACGCGGTTTGGAAAGCAGATCATAAAGTGGCATATGCTGTAGAGGGAGATGCGCCTGCAACAAGCAGTTCGCTTCCGGCGGAGCAGACATATGCGGTGGGGGCAGATATCCCGGTGGCGGAAGGCCTTACTACAACAGAGACTGATAAGGATGGTATTCCCGGAACATGGAGTTTTGCCGGCTGGACAGTACCGGAAGGCGTGACTGCCGGAGACGGTTCCTTCACGATGCCGGACTATGATGTGACTATCACGGGTACATGGACATTTACTGCAGATCAATTCGATGTTTTCTACGTTGTTTCCGGAGATACACCTTCCGATTACGAGGAACCGAACGGACCTAAGGGTGTTGAAGCGGGAACAGAGCTTGAGATGCCTGTGGATCTTACGACCGAAGCCGGTGAAAAAGACGGTGTCCCCGGCACATGGACGTTCAGCGGCTGGACCATCACCTCTCCGGAGAATCTGAGTGAGTCCGAAGGCAAGTATATAATGCCCGGAAGCGATGTGACGATCGAAGGTTCCTGGTCATTCGAACCTGCAACCTACACGGTAACATGGGTAAATGAGGATGGCACGGTGCTGGAAACTGACGAGGGAGTCGCTTATGGTGCAGACCCATCTTATGATGGTGAAACACCCACAAAAGCAGAAGACGAAAATAACACATATACTTTCTCCGGCTGGACACCTGAAACAGCTCCGGTGATAGGCAGCGTGACTTATACAGCTGTATATATGGCAAATGCTAAAGAAGTGGAAGAAGGCGAAAGATATAATCTTGTCGATCCCGTACTTCCCGAGCCGACTGAGGCGGTCGCTCCGGAGACCGTGACCATTACATGGCTGAATTACGACGGAACGCTGATCGAAAAGACGACAGTGGAGTATAACAGCACACCGAGCCATGCCGATCCGTCGCTTGTTCCCTCCGCCGAAGGAAAAACTTACACTTTCAAAGGCTGGTCACCCGAGATCACGGCAGCGACAGCCGATGCAGCCTACACGGCGGAATTCACGGAGAAAGATGAGTCGACCGGAGAAGAGACAGATGTCCCTGTACCAAACCCCGTGGCACCTGAGGATACCGACAGCGAACCCACAAACCATGAGGAATTTCCGAGTATCACAACGAAGAGTCATACGTACGAGATCTATCAGATTTTTGCCGGGGATTATACAGATTTTGACGGAGAAGACATCCTCACCAATATTGTTTGGGGTGTCAACGGAAAAGATCCCAACAGCGAAGAAGCTGCAACCGGAGATCCGGTTGATCCGGAAATTATCAAGGCGTTGAATGCAGTAGTGGGCGAAGAACTGGACCGCACCAAACTGGACGAGATCGAGAAATATGTGACGATGGACGACAATCCGTATGAGACCATAACCCTCAAACCCGGAGATGAGGAGAACTCCATCCCGCTTCCCTCGGGCTATTACCTGATACGCGATGTGGAGGATTCGCAGACAGGCGAGCATGACGCCTACACTACCTACATCACTGTGGTGATCAAGGATTACACGATTCAGCCGAAGAGCGTTATCCCGACGGTTGACAAGCAGGTTGGGGACAATGATGATGGGACGAACGGAAAAGGATGGGCCGAGACCGCCGATCACAATATCAACGAGAGCTTCCAATTCGCACTGATCGGAACGATTCCGCAGAACGATCATCTGAAGGATTACACTAACGGATATGTCGTGAAGTTTACAGACAACATGTCGGCAGGGGTGACTTTTGAGAGCATCTACAAAGTTATGGTAAATGACACAGAAGTAGATGCTTCAAACTATGAGCTCAGTGAAATTTCTGCAGACGAAGAGGGGAAATCGTCGTGGACTATCCAAATGAATGTGAAGAACATAATGGAGAACGTTATTGGCGAGGAGAGCTTTGGTGCTGAAGGGATCAGCGTGGTCGTCACCTATAACGCGCATCTGAACGAAAACGCTATCGTTCACAATACATCGGACGACGGAACCACCGCAGACAACACAAACAAGAACTCAGTCTACATGGAATACTCCAACAATCCCAATACGGATTATGAAGACGACATGGGTAAGACGCAGGAGGATCACGTATGGGTATTCACCTATGAGGTGGATAATATCAAGAAGGCGGACAGCGAAGACGGTTCACCTCTGGCGGGAGCAGGCTTTACGCTTCTGAGCGGAGATACTGCGGTTAAGCTGGTCAGGAGTGGCACGGATTATATCGTTGCCGATCAGGATGCGGAAGAAAGCGACAGCGTGGTTACGGAGATGGTTACCGACAGCACAGGTGTTTTCAACATCAAAGGCCTCGATGCCGGAACATATACGCTCCGCGAGACTACCACACCTCCCGGATATAATAGTATTGAAGACATGGAGATCACGATCACTGCCTCTCATGAAGAAGCGGCAACCGGAAACGCAGCAGAGCTTAATCTTACAGGAACCAATATGAACAACACTATCATCAACCAATCCGGAGCGGAGCTGCCGAGTACAGGCGGCATCGGCACGAAGATGTTCTACATGTTCGGTGCGATCCTTGTTCTGGGTGCGGGAGTACTGCTTGTGAGCAGGAGAAGGGCAGAAGCGGCATAAGGTGGAACAGGGGGACGGTTCTTTGTTCCATGGGTCGATAACAGAAAACATTACTAAAACTTTCACCCATGGAACGAGGAACCGTCCCCCTGTTTCACCCTTTTTCTAAAATCGGACATTGCTTTATAACCTCATAAGCAGTATAATAAATTACTAGCATAATAAAGGAGGAATAAACCAATGGCTATTGTTTCTGCAACTGAGATGATTAACAAAGCACACGAAGGACATTATGCTATTCCGGCATTCAACACCAACAACCTTGAGTGGACACAGTGCATCCTCAAGGCTGCTCAGGAGACCCAGACCCCGGTCATGATCCAGACATCCGAGGGCGCTGCAAAGTACATGGGCGGATACAAAATGGTAGTTGACATGGTAAACGATCTGATCGATTCCATGGGCATCACTGTTCCGGTAGCTCTGCACCTTGATCATGGCACCTATGACGGAGCCAAGAAGTGTATCGAAGTTGGCTATTCTTCGGTAATGTTTGATGGTTCTCATTATTCAATCGAAGAAAACATCCAGAAATCCAAGGAAATCATCGAGCTTGCTCATTCCAAGGGCGTTTCTGTAGAGTGTGAAGTCGGCGGTATCGGCGGAACAGAAGACGGCGTAACCAGCAATGGCGAGCTGGCTGATCCCGCAGAATGCAAGGCTGTTGCTGACCTGGGCGTAGATTTCCTGGCTGCAGGTATCGGTAACATTCACGGAAAATATCCGGAGAACTGGGCAGGACTGAACTTCGAGCGTCTCGGCGAGATCCAGGATTCTATCGGCGGAAAGCCCATGGTTCTTCATGGCGGTTCCGGCATCCCCTTCGAGCAGACTTCGAAGGCTGTTTCTCTTGGCGTTTCCAAGATCAACATCAACACCGAGCTTCAGCTGGTGTTTGCGGACGCTACCCGTAAGTACATCGAGGCAGGCAAGGATCTGGAAGGCAAGGGCTATGATCCCCGTAAACTTCTTAAACCGGGCTGCGACGCTATCGTTGCAAAAGCTAAAGAACTGTGCGAAGCATTTGGTGCTGCAGGCAAGGCTTGATCATTCAGACGATAAAAAGTCGTGGGGATATGTCCCCACGGCTTTTTTATGAGTCAATTGGGACAATGGGGACGTTTCTCTTTGACCCATTTTTGTTAACAAAAATGGGTCAAAGAGAAACGTCCCCATTGACCCACTGAGAAACGTCCCCATTGACCCAAAAAATAAAACAGAGCGGCAGCTGCCGCCCTGTTTTATTTTATCGGTTAATTAGTAGTAAAGATAGTTTGCGTTGGTCCAGCCGATGTAGCCGTTCCACTCAGCCATTACCCAGTCGCCCTGGCGTGTACTCGGCTGAATAAGTGCACACTCACCGTTCTGCCAACCCATCGGTCTGCCGGCATCTGTATATCTTACGTTGCCGCCGGGGCAGTCACGAAGTGTCAAGCAGGAGCTGGAGTCATAATGCACTACACCGTGTACTGTTGCGTATACCCATCCCTGCGAGCATCCGTCGCATCCGCCTGCTACATTTTCAAGTGTCTCGTTGTTGATTTTGTTCATTTCGCTCATGGTAATTATCTCCTTTTCATTTATCTGTACTATATTTTTTATTTTGTATTTTGTAGGACTCGCTGTTTGCGCGAGCGTTTTTTGTTTGTGAGCTTTATTGTTCTCACATTTATATGTACGGGATACATGGGTGGTTTCCACGGAATATCAAAATAGTATAATGCGTGTACGAAATGTGCGCGGCTTAGACAAGACATCGGCTGTGACAAAAAACTTACCAAGAGGTATTGAGAAATGAGAAGGTGTAAGATTCGCAGTACGGGGAAAGTAAATTGAAAGAAAATAACACATATGATATGATACAAATATTTAGAAGACAGCAGAAATTACGGTGACTCGTGAAGTAAGGAAGTTTGCAAGGTGATCAGAAAACATATCGTATTCTATGGCTCTGTACAGGGTGTCGGATTTCGGTACAGAGCGAGGCATGCGGCTGACTTGTACGGCTGCACGGGATGGGTAAAGAATGAATGGAACGGCTCGGTCTCCATGGAGATCCAGGGAGAAGAGGAGAGCATCGATCAGGTGATACTCGCCATTGAGAGAGGAACATTTGTCCGCATTGAAAACATGGCAGTTAAAAGTATTCCGGTGGTGAAGTATGAGTACGGTTTCAGGACAAGGTAAAATCATGCAGATTATTGAGCTAAAATATTCTTCGACAAACACATATCTCATCGAGGGCCGGAACGGCTTACTTTTATTTGACACCGGCTGGGCCGGAACATTCCGTGCTTTCTGCAGAGAGATGGGAGAAAAAGAGATTCCGGTTCAAAAGATTTCTTATATATTGATGTCTCATTTTCATCCCGACCACTGCGGCATTGCGCAGGAGATAGCTGACTGCGGCGCAGTGATTGCAGTGCCGGATGTACAGCAGGTCTTTATTCATTACGCCGACCGTATTTTTGAGAGGGAGCCTGAAAAAAGATTCTGCCCGATCGATGATCGAAAAATCCGGCTGATCGATCTTAAGGACAGCCGCAGCTTTCTGGCAGAAATTGGGATAGACGGAGAGATCATTGCCACGCCCGGGCACAGCGATGACAGTATTTCTTTGCTGCTGGATGACGGCAGTTTGTTTGTGGGAGATCTAAATCCGCTTTATGAACTGGAAATGCACCGGGGCACGCAAATTGGACAAAGCTGGGAGAAGCTGCTGGCGAGGAAGCCGACAACTGTCTATTATGGGCATGCAAAGACAGCGCATTTGGAAGAGAGACAGAGCAGATCGGATGCTGTAAATGTGGCAGGACGACAGATCAATTCAGATGTTGCATATATGGCAGAGATGCAGGAAGAATCAGACAAGATGCCGACAGTTAAGCAGCAGTCCCTGCCATATACAACGCAGACAACTTCCGCGGAAAACAAAACGGGAAACAAAAACGGACATGAATACGCCCTGGTAAAACGCATCATGAAGTATACAGACAAGGGATTTTCTGCCGAAAAAATACAGAAGAAGACCGGTGCGCCGCTTGAATGGATCAAGGACGCGATGCGAATGTACCTGACACACACGAATGTCAGCGTGCAGGGAATTTTGGACAGACTGGAGATAAGAGGAAGATGAATGTATCAAAAAATACAGGCATACAATCACTTGTATCGGCTGAGGTGCTGCTTAATAAAAGAAGAGTACACATAAACCGGATGTTCATCAACAGAAATGAGCTGTGAGGATTTATAAGATGAAAAAAATACTATTGATCGCAACAGGTGGGACGATCGCCTCGCGCCACACGGAAAAAGGCCTTTCCCCGCAGATCTCGGGAAAGGAGCTGCTTGGGTATATTCCCGAGGCGAAGGATTTTAGCCGAATCGATGTGATTCAGCCTTTCAGTCTGGACAGTACAAATGTGCATTACAGGCAGTGGCTGATCCTGGCCGGGCTGATCCGTGAACATTACGAGAGTTATGACGGGTTTGTGATCTGTCACGGTACGGACACGATGGCATACACGGCAGCGGCTTTGTCTTACCTGGTGCAGCACAGCAATAAGCCTATAGTGATAACCGGTGCGCAGCGTCCGATCGACCTGCCCGACACGGATGCCAGAACAAACCTGACAGACAGCGTGCGGTTTGCGGCGGATGACCGTTCGCACGATGTGTGTATCGTATTTGGCGGGATGGTCATCGCCGGAACGCGCGCGAAGAAAGAGCGGACAAAGAGCTACGATGCTTTTTCCAGCATCAATTATCCTCCGATAGCCGTCATTCAGGACCGCAGGATCATCTTCTATATCGATGATAAGGGGCAGAATAAGGCCCCGATAAGGTTCTATGACAGAATCAACTCCAAGGTGTTTCTATATCGAATGATTCCGGGGAGCGACGGCAATATTCTGGATACACTGATGGACAGGTATGATGCGCTCATCATCGAATCATTTGGTGTCGGAGGCATTCCCGACTACGGAGATGACAGTTTTCGCGAAGCGATCCGCAAGTGGACGACTGCAGGCAAAGAGGTCGTCATGGCCACCCAGGTGCCTAACGAGGGGAGCGATATGTCTGTCTATGAGGTTGGGCATGCGGTAAAAAATGCTTATAATATTCCTGAATCTTACGACATGACCCTGGAGGCTGTCATCGCCAAGACCATGTGGATCCTGGGGGAGACACAGGACAGGGCGGAGTTCAGGAAACTGTTTTATACGAGCGTCAATCATGATCTGCTGTTTATACCGGATGTGTGAGGGGGAATGAGGAAACGCCCCAAGTACTCATTGACTTACCTCCGATGCCCCCCGATCTGCATATTTCGTTCCATTGTAGTTGCGCCTTTTAACATGTTCAGGCCCTTCACCACGGCATTTTTGCCGTACTTCTGCCGTATCTCCTGCATGGCGCCCTGTATGGCCTTTTCTTTTTCGAGTGCTTCGTAATCAGTGAAAAGATCGAGCTGATACATGCCGTTGTCTGCTTCGGTCTTGTCGGCGTTTACGCCGATGCGCCTGATCAGAAGCCGGCGGTCTACCTTTTTGTCGAACATTTCCGCCATGGCGGCGGAGACCGTTTTGTATGAGTTGGTGGCGCTCACCAGCCGGACCGTTCCGTTTGTATGTTTGGGATGGAGCCTGCCGTAAAAGTCGATGACAACAGGCCCGTCGTAGTCGGGGAATTCCTCCAGGCTTTTCCAATCGAAGCTGATCCACCAGGTAAAGACGCGGGAGACCAGGCTTTTGCGGTACATGCTCGCGCACAGCACGTCGATCATCTCCAGAAAGACGATGCGGGCTTCGTCAAAGTTGTATGGGCGGGGCAGAACCTGGCCGTTTGACAGGCTGTTACGCACCGGGCGGAAGCTCTTGATATCTTTCATTGTGACGGGCTCGATACCCCAGGCATGGTCGATAAGTATCTCGCCGTCGATGCCGAATTCCTTGTAAAACCATTCTTCGTTTCGGACAGAGCGCTCGGCCACCTGTCCCATAGTGTACATATAGTTTTTGTACAGCCGGTTGGCTTTGCCGGGACCGATCTGCCAGAAGTCGGTCAGCGGAGTGTGATCCCACAATCGAAAACAGTAGGAGCTTTCGTTCAGCTCTGCGATCCTTACGCCGTCCTTGTCAGGGGCGGCTTTTTTTGCCACGATATCCATTGCCACCTTGGACAGGTAAAGGTTTGTGCCGATGCCCACGGTTGCGGTGATGCCTGTAGTCTTCAGTACATCACGGATCATGGACATGGCCATGACATGGGCGGGGTGCTTGCCTGTGCGGATGGCTTCCTGCTCGTACAGGTGCAGGTAGGGCGTGGCGTAGACGAATACCTCGTCGATACTGTACACGTGGATGTCCTCCGCCGCGGCATAACGCAGATAGACGGAGTAGATAAGGGCCGAGACTCGCTCATACTCGGCCATTCGCGGCGTGGCGGTGTAGTACAGGATCCGCGTATGGTGCGTGCGCTCGTAGAGGCGGATGGTCTGTTTGGCCTCGAAAAGCCGCGGCCTTGAGGGCACCCCGATGGCCTTCAGCGCAGGGCTGACCGCCAGGCAGATGGTCTGGTCGGAGCGTGAGGGATCCGCAACCAGCAGGTTGGCCTTCAGAGGATCGACACCGCGGGCGACGCATTCGACGCTGGCATAGAAGGACTTCATGTCGATGGCGATGAAGACGGGCTCGTCGAGGGAGAATGTGTGTTTAGTCATTATAAGGGACCTTTTCTGCGGAGTATGAGCTTTCGGCGGTGCC
>CADCPK010000071.1 GCA_902803215.1 uncultured Lachnospiraceae bacterium | reverse complement strand
GTGTATGCGGTGCCGCCGCAGTAGAGCTCGTCCTCGTACTCGCAGACAAGGTTTCCTTCGTAGCCGCAGTCTTTAAGAAGCGCAAATATTTCTTTATAAGGAATGCTTCCTTCATTGAGATCGTCATCCAGGTAGTGGAACTTGCAGTGGCACTCGACGCTGTAGGGAAGAATATCCTCCAGCTCTTTAAGGAGTGCGGGGAGGTCTTTCCTGTCGTGGAACTGGACGAAGCCCCACATTCCGGCCAGTGCAGTCATGATGGCCGGGGATGCGCCTGCGGCCATGACGGCTGCGGCTGCTTCTTCCTGAGTTTTTCCTTCTCTGCGAAGCGAAGCTGCCAGCTCGAGATGCTCTTCTTTTACCCCCGCTTCGAGGGCCTTTTTCCACTGCGGCTTGTTTGGCTCGACTGCCAGGAAGCCGAAATCGGGTACGAAGCCAAGGTGCTTTGACCCTGTTCTTTTGATCACATCCAGATATTTCTGCATGACAGGTGAGCCGGGTGTCTCGGGATTGTGGATCTCGATGCCGCACTTCACATCGTACAATTCTGCATACGGAGCGAGGCGCTCGAAGGCTTCGGGGCTCATCATGTACTGCACGCGCATGATCTTCACGCCAAGCTTATTGGCTGTTTTCAGATCGATGATCGCATCTGCGAGCATCTCATCGTCTGTCAGATTGCGGTCGGGGCGCATACCCTTGTCGTTGTTCGCGCCATACGAAGTCGGGCCGATCCCGTAGGCTGCCTTCAGGCGATAGATCATACCGAGGAATTCATCACTCACATTAGGATAGCCGGGGATCATCTGTGAGCCCACGATCTCGTATCCTTCTGCTCCTGCGAGAGCTGCCTGCTTGACGCATTCTTCAAAATCATATTGGAATCTGGCATATTCGGTGCCATAGCAAAACAACGTTGCGCTTAATTTCAGCTTCTCACCCATTCTGTGCTCCCCTCCTTCTGCTCCTTTACGTTAACTGTGACTTTTTCTCCCGAATCCAGCGGCATAAAATTGTGGCCCGGTCCTATCTGCATATATGGTACACGAAGCATGAGTTTCAGTTCCAGCTCGTGTTCTCCGTCCGAAACTCCGCCTTTTTTGATCACGCGGATGCGAGCAGGATCTGCCTGGCTCCAAAATTCGGTCATTGCGTAAGCGAGGCGATAAATCGGCATCTCTTTACCGTTTATCTCGAATGTGGTTGCTTCCTGCGGCATCTTCTCTCCGTCAAGATAGACCTCCAGCAGATCGATGTCCGACAGATAATGGCCCCTATAGTAGCCCAGCTGTACATCAAACTCGAAACCATTGCGGTTTCCATTGATATAGATATTACGGAACGTGTCTTTTTTGACGATGGTTCCGTTCAGATTCATGCGCATCGCAAATCCCATGCCCATTTTCCCCTTTCTTAATGTAATTGTGTTGTGATCTTTGTCCTATGGTTATTCTATAACGAAAGCATTATTTTCAATACACCCATGGCTGCCTTTTTCCGGGTACGATTCGTACCTTTTTTGAAATCCGACCGGCATTCCGGAGGTCAAAATTTGTCCGGATTTGCGGTGAGTACTCAGAGTTGTTCACACTTTGTTCACGGTGCCTGACACCATAAAATGAAATTTATGGTGTCAGGCACTGTGAATTTTGATATAATACAAAGAAAAAATGAAAAAGAGGTTTTACTTATGAGAGAAAGCGGTATCCTGTTCCCGATCTCTTCCCTGCCGTCGCGCTTCGGCATCGGATGTATTTCGAAGGACGCGTATGATTTTGTTGATTTTCTGAAAAAATCCGGCCAGGGCCTTTGGCAGATCCTGCCGGTTGGGCCTACAGGCTTTGGCGATTCACCGTATCAGCCATTTTCGGCTTTTGCGGGAAATCCTTATTTTATCTGTCTTGAGACACTGATCGAAGAAGGTCTCCTCACTTGGGAGGAGTGCAACGCCGTTCATTTTGGCAGTGATGAGACGCGTGTTGATTACGGCGCTCTCTATCAGGGACGTTACCCGCTGTTGAAAAAAGCTTATGACAGATTTGTGGAAAAGGAACTTGACGACGAGCCGGAATACAAAGCATTTATAAAGAAAGAGAGCTACTGGCTTGAAGACTATGCCCTGTACATGGCGATCAAAGAAGAGATGGGCGGAAAGAGCTGGCAGGACTGGGATGAGCCATACAAATGCCGTGAAAAAGCCGCCCTCAAGAAGGCCGGGACCGAGCTTGCCGATACGATCGGTTTCTTCTGCTTCCAGCAGTATGAATTCAACAAGCAGTGGGCAAAACTGCATGAGTACGCGACAGCCGCCAATGTAAAGATCATCGGCGATATCCCGTTCTATGTCTCCATGGACAGCGCGGATGTCTGGGCCCATCCCGAAGTCTTCCGCATGAACAAGGATCTGACGCCCGAGGTAGTAGCCGGATGTCCGCCCGATGCCTTCAGTGCCACCGGCCAGCTGTGGGGAAATCCGATCTACGACTGGAAAGGGATGAAGCAGAAGGAATATCCCTGGTGGGTGCAGAGAATGAACCGCAGTTTTGAGCTGTACGACATCGTCCGTATCGATCACTTCCATGGCTTTACCGAGTATTATGCCATCCCGGCTGAGGATGAGACAGCCGAAAACGGCGAGCTTTGCAAAGGGCCGGGCATGGATCTTTTCAAAGTTCTGAAAGCAAAAGTTCCGGCTATGTCCGAAGACCGCATCAGCGTGATCGCCGAGGACCTGGGTACGGTGACCAAAGAGAATCAGAAGCTTCTGGAGGACACCGGCTTCCCGGGAATGAAAGTGCTCCAGTTTGCCTTCACGAGCTGGAACAGCATTTATATGACCCATCGTCATACCAAGAACAGTGTCGTCTATACAGGAACACACGACAATCCCACCTCCCGCGCGTGGCTCGATCTGATCAATGACGGAGAGCGCGGTTTTCTGCGCCGCTATCTGAATTCTATGAACACTGACTATGGCGCACTGGTGTGGGATTTCATCCGCGAGGCTTACCGCTCAGTGGCGGATATCTGCATCATTCCTCTCCAGGATTATCTGGTCATGGGGCCGGAAGCACGTATTAACACTCCCGGAACCGGCGGAGACAACTGGCAGTGGCGGCTTCGCCCGAATTTCCTGTCGGAGGATCTGGCTCGGAGTATTCGCGGGCTGGCTGAGACGTACAGCAGAATTCCGGAGTGAATCAGGGAATACACGGGGACGGTCCTTTTGTGTTCGCACATTTGAAACACACGGGGACGGTCCTTTTGTGTTCGCACATGACAGAAAGATCCATTCTCGTTGTCAAATGTGCGAACACAAAAG
>CADCPK010000070.1 GCA_902803215.1 uncultured Lachnospiraceae bacterium | reverse complement strand
GAAAGCATGACCGAGAACATCGTTTTGATCAGGAACATGGATGCCGCCGTCCTGATGTTGTTCACTACTCTTCTGCCCTGGTTGACGATGTGCGGCATCGAGGCAAAGTTGGAGTCGAGAAGAACGATATTTGCGATGTTCTTTGCGGCACTGCTGCCGGCAGCCATGGCGATGCTGCAGTCCGATTCTTTCAGGGCCAGCACATCGTTCACGCCGTCGCCCGTCATTGCCACGGTGTGCCCTGCTTCTTTAAGCGCCAGGACCATCTCTTTTTTCTGCTGCGGAGTGACCCGCCCGAAGACGCTGTAGTTTTCGACGGCTTCTTTCATCTGCTCGGGTGTCGTGATGGTCGTTGCATCGATGTACGCCCATGCGTTGGGAACCCCCGCACGTTTTGCGATGGCCGAGACCGTGGCGGGGTCATCGCCCGAGATCACTTTAAGGTTGACGCCCTGTTCCAGGAAGTATTCCATGGTGCGCGGCGCTTCTTCGCGAATCACGTCGGTGATGAGGATCAGGCCTACCGGGCGAAGGTCGGACGGCAGGCGCGGTGAATCGATCACCTCGTCGCTGTGCGCCAGTATCAGAACGCGCAGACCGTCATCCGCGTAATTTGTCGTGAATTCTTTGAGGTTTTCGTACCCGTCGGGGAACAAAAACTGACCGGCGCCTACAAGGTAGGTTCCCGCATTCTCGAAAGAGGCGCCGCTGTATTTGCGGTCGGACGAAAAATCGACTGCGTAACCCGGACCGTAATCGCGGCGCACGGGGAAGCGGGCTTTGAGTGCTTCGGCCGTGGCGTTGCGGTCCCTGGATACGGCCATGATGTTGCCCATGATCTTTATGATGTCGCGGACTCTCGGATCGTCTTCTGAGCCTTCTTCGATCTTTTCGACGTTGACGGCTTCGAAGGGATTGTCGCCCGGTTCTGTGGGGTTTGCCGCCGGCTCTTCGCCGGGGTTCATCACAAAGCTGCGGGCGCTTCCCGGGCCGTAGGCGGCGGCGGGGCCCATAAGATCTTCAAGGGCGGGAAGTTCGCCCTGGGTTCCGTCGGCGGGGCCTCCCGCGGCAGCTCCCTGCGATGTATGCAGACGCAGGATCTTTTCGTCGTAAGGCAGGATCTTCTCCACCTTCATCGTTCCCTCGGTGATGGTACCGGTCTTGTCCAGGCAGAGGGTATCCACCTTTGCGAGCGTCTCGATGCAGTAGAGCTCCTGTACCAGAGTTTTGCGCATGGCCAGACGGACAGCGCCGATGGTGAGCGTTACGCTGGTCAGCAGGATCAGTCCTTCGGGAATCATTCCGAGAACTGCCGCTACGGTGCTCACGACGGAATCGCGGAAAGTATCCTCGATGATGTAGTGCTGCTTATAAAAGAGAAGCGCTCCTATCGGTACGATGATGATACTGATCACTTTCAGGATGAAGTTGAGGGAATTGCGGAGCTCCGAGTTATGTCTGCGGAATTCCTTGGCTTCGCTTGTGATCTTGGACGCGTAGCTGTCGCTGCCGACGCGTTTGACGCGGCAGTATCCTTCTCCTGACGTGACAAAGCTGCCGGAAAACATTTCGTCCCCCGGCATCTTTGTAAGGTTGTCCGCCTCGCCGGTCAGCAGCGACTCGTTTACTTCGAGGCTGCCTTCCAGCATTTCACAGTCCGCCGGGACCTGGTCGCCGTTCTTCAGGAGGATCACGTCGTCCACTACCAGCTTGTCTGTGGCTATTGTCCATTTTTTGTCATCGCGCACAACGATAGCTGTGTTTTGCGTCATGATCGCCAGCTTGTCGATGATCTTTTTTGCGCGGATTTCCTGAACGATTCCTATTGTCGTGTTGAACACGATGGTCATGATGAAGAGACTGTTTTTGTAGGAGCCTACCAGGATGACCATGACAAAGAGTGCGATGTTCAGGAAGTTAAAGAATGTAAGTATGTTATCAAGAAATATTCTTTTGTAGGTTCGTGTTACAGGATGGTCATTTACATTTACCTGCCCGGCCTGTATACGTTCCTGTACTTCTGTGGCAGTTAAACCCTTCATTAAACCTCCTGCCGGGATGCTGAGTTAATGTGCTTCATTAGTATTCTTCTTCCTCTTCGCCCTCGGAAATGTCGTTCTTGGGTTTGGAAAGGCCTTCGATCACGATGCCGTGTTTCTGTGCATAGTCCCAGAGTGCTGCGTGGATGGCTTCCTCGGCGAGAAGTGAACAGTGTACTTTGACGGGCGGAAGTCCGTCGAGAGCCTCCATAACGGCTTTGTTAGTTACCTGAAGTGCTTCTTCGATGGTCTTGCCCATTACGAGCTCGGTAGCCATGCTGCTGGTAGCGACTGCAGCGCCGCAGCCGAAGGTTTTGAATTTGCAGTCTTTGATGATATGTGTCTCATCGTCGATATCGAGGAACATTCTCATGATATCGCCGCATTTTGCGTTTCCTACTGTGCCTACTCCGCTGGCGTTTTCGATTTCACCTACGTTGCGGGGGTGCTGGAAGTGATCCATAACTTTTTCGCTGTACATAATATCCTCCAAGTTGTTTTATCTTAT
>CADCPK010000069.1 GCA_902803215.1 uncultured Lachnospiraceae bacterium | reverse complement strand
GTATACGGCGGGGATGCCGCACAGTGCGGCGCTGAGGAGAAATGTGAACAGTATCGGGACGTATGCGGAATTGTGTGAGCTGCTGAGAAACGGAGGTTAATTAAATGCTTATTCATAATGAATATCGTGCGAATGATGCGAGATATAAGAACATGCAGTATAACAGATGCGGCAGAAGCGGGCTTAAGCTTCCACCAGTATCGCTGGGGCTCTGGCACAACTTTGGCTCGAAGGACAACTACGACAACATGAAGAAAATGCTCTTCACTTCCTTCGACCACGGCATCACTCATTTTGACCTGGCCAACAATTACGGTCCGATTTATGGGTCTGCCGAGGAGAACTTCGGCCGCATCATGAATGATCATCTGAGACCGTACAGGGACGAGCTTATCATCTCGACGAAGGCCGGATACGATATGTGGGAAGGCCCCTACGGTGATTGGGGTTCTCGCAAATATCTGATCGCCAGTCTGGATGCTTCGCTGAAAAGGATGCAGATGGACTATGTGGATATCTTCTACCATCATCGCATGGATCCGGAGACTCCGCTCGAGGAGACGATAGGCGCTCTCGATCAGATCGTAAAGAGCGGCAAGGCGCTCTATGCCGGAATTTCTAACTATAACGGGGAGAAGGCGGCAGAGGCTAAAAAGATCGCCGAGGAGCTTCATCTTCCGCTCATTATCAATCAGAACAGATACTCCATTTTTGACCGTACGATCGAGAAAAACGGCCTCAAGAAGGCGGCGAAAGAGATCGGCATGGGCGTGATCTGCTTCAGCCCGCTGGCACAGGGCATGCTTTCCGATAAATACCTGAATGGGATTCCGGAAGACAGTCGCATTGCGCGGGATGGAAGATTTTTGCATAGAGAAGATATTACAGAGGAGAAACTCGCTAAGATCAGAGCACTGAATGAGATCGCCGGAGAGCGCGGCCAGACGCTGCCGCAGATGGCGCTTTCATGGGTGCTTAAAGACGATTCGATCACGAGTGTGCTGATCGGGGCCAGCCGTCCCGAGCAGATAATCGAGAATCTGGGGATCGTCGGGGCTGCGGGATTTTCTGAGGAAGAGCTGAAGAGGATCGATGAGATCAGCTTATGAAAGGACAAATATGATAAAGATTGAGAACACCGAAGTATTCGGATTTGAGGCCGCTATCCGCGGAGCAAGAAATCCCATGAATTCCTGGGCTCGCAGCGATTCCGGGTTTGAGACGACCGCTTCGGGAGAAAAGGTATATCATCTGGGCGATAACGATAAAGATCTGATGACCCGCCTTGTGAAGGCCGGAAACGAACACCGCAAATTTATGCGCCAGATCGTGATCTGGACCGACATCACAGCACCGCTCTACTGGTGGAAGGAGTATGACACATACAAAGTGGGAACCGTAGCAAACAGCTGCAGTACCATGCACAAGCTAACATACAAGCCCTTCGAGCGCGATGATTTTTCGCACGACCATCTGAGCGAGACCGGGCTGGAAGCGCTCGATGCGCTGATCGTAACACTGAACAAACTGAGAGACCGTTACCTGGAAAACAAGGACAAACAGGACTGGTGGGATATGATCCAGCTTCTGCCGTCTTCTTACAATCAGAGAAGAACGGTCTCGCTGAACTACGAAAACGCTCTTTCCATCTACCGCCAGAGACGCGGGCATAAGCTCGACGAGTGGCATGTGTTCCGCCACTGGGTCGAAGGTCTGCCCTGCGCGGAAGAGTTGATTACCGAATGAAACAGAGGGTGGTTCCTCGTTTCACCTTGTGAAACGAGGAATCGTCCCAGACCACTGAAAAGTCCAGAAAGGACGGCCACAAATCTCATTTCTCTTAGTATTCTCTGTCTGAATTGTTTCTTGAAGTCCGGAAAGGACGGCCACAAACCTCATTTCTTTCAGTTTTCTCTGTACAACGTGTCATTCGTGCTCTTAAAAAGGTGACCATGAGCTACGGGATAGATTCTTCAACATTTTTACAGCGTTCTCGAACCGTTCCCTGTTTCATGGCTAAGACCGGGTTGTTTCTCGAAATATCCATATATGAACATTAACTATCCAAATATGGATGTAGTATCCTTAAAAGGTTGACTGCTTCACGTCAATATAGTATACTGAAGTATATAAAAGAACACTGCCGGTATGCTCTGCAAACCGGCAGGAATTACGCAAAATATATCCAAAATGGAGGTGACAGAAAATGATGACTTTGGAACAGATGAAAAAAAGGAAAGAAGAGCTGGAATATACAAACGAGGCAATCTCTCTTTTGTCAGGTGTTCCCCTGAGCACTGTGAACAAAATATTTAACGGAGCCACCAAATCACCCCGGTACAGCACGATAATGGCAATTGAAAGAGCACTGGCTCCGGAGCCTGAAGTCCTTGTCCTTCGGGATTCGGCCGGCACGGCACCTGCCGACATTGATCAGGAAACGGACCACGGCCGTGTCTGGTCAAGACAGGGGACTTATACTCTTCATGATTACCTGGCCCTGCCTGACGATATTCGGGTGGAACTGATCGATGGCGTGTTTTATAATATGAGCTCTCCTCTTAACGTCCATCAGCTGATTGCGGGAGAAATTCACAGAGTTATCGCGACATATCTGCGTGAAAGAAAAGCCACCTGTATGCCGTTTATAGCTCCGGCCGATGTTCAACTGGACTGTGATGACAAAACCGTTGTTCAGCCGGACGTTTTTGTGGTTTGCGACCGTGACAAAGTGCCCCGTGCCAGAATCTTCGGCGCCCCTGACCTGGTAATCGAGGTGCTTTCTCCTTCTACCAGAAAAAAAGACATTACTATCAAGACACAAAAATATATGAATGCAGGTGTACGGGAATACTGGCTCGTAGATCCTGTCCGTAAAAAAGTACTGATTTACCTGTTTGAGAATCATGACTATAATAATATGCTTCTCTTTGGCTTTGATCAGAAAGTCCCTGTCAATATCTTTGGAGGGGACTGCGAAGTCGATTTCGCCGATATCTCGGAGTACCTGAGGTATTGGCTGGAGGAAGGGGAATGAAACAGAGGGACGGTTCCTCGAGGAACCGTCCCTCTGTTTCACCTCTTTAATCCCATGGATGCAGCACCACTTTTATGGCCTCGCCCGACCTGGTAAGCTGAATTCCTTCGTTGATCTGATCGAGCGGCAGAATATGCGTGATGAACTTGTCGCTCGGGAAATTCTTTGCTATCGCAAGCTGGAAAGCGCGCTTGGACTGATCGTAGGAAGCACCGAAATGTCCCTTGATCCAGATGTTATTGTAATGGATCAGGTTGCAGTCAAGCTCGGTCATGGATCCCTTCGGAACACCGCCGAAGAACACGACCAGGCCACCTTTTCTCACCATGTGTATACTCTGCGTCTGGGTCGCATTGACCGGAGTAGCGGAAATGACCTTGTCGGCACCTTTTCCGCCGGTAAGTCTTTTTACTGCTTCGATCGGATCTTCCACAGAACTGTCGATGATCTCGTCCACGCCAAACTGCTTAGCCATCTCCAGACGTTTGCGGTTGATGTCGATCATGATGACGCGCTGT
>CADCPK010000068.1 GCA_902803215.1 uncultured Lachnospiraceae bacterium | reverse complement strand
GAACATCCTTATTATCGTGATAATGAGTACTCTATAAGAGAAATGTTCAACAATGACTTTGTTCTGGAAAAAGAGTTTACCGTTCCTGAGGAGGTCCTTGTTTCGGAACGCCTTGAACTTGTCGCAGAAGGACTGGATACGCTGGCAGAAGCAGAACTCAACGGTGTGAAGATCCTGAATGCGGACAATATGCACAGAACTTACCGAGTACCTGTGAAGGATGTGCTGCATGCCGGCGTGAATACGCTGCGAATATCTTTTAAATCGGTACTGCAGTATATCAGAGACTACGAGTATAAACCGGGAAAAGAGGTACATGCGGCACCTACAGGGGCAATGCTTGGCAGCCATCTGCTGCGGAAAGCACATTCCATGTTCGGGTGGGATTGGGGCCCGCAGCTGATCGATGCCGGAATCTGGCGCGATATTTATATCGAAGCGATAAGCGGCAGCAGGCTTACGGACGTCCGCGTGAGGCAGACACATCAGAGCGACGGTACCGTCCGGCTTTCCCTTGAAGCGCTTTTTGACACAGGGCTTATCCCCGGGACAGAGCTGAAAGTGTATGACCCGGATAACAGCCTCATTTATTCTTTCATAGCCGATGAAAAGGCGGAAACACAGACAGTAATTGAAAATCCGAAGCTCTGGTGGCCGGTCGGGTACGGGGAACAGCCGCTTTACCGCGTGACTGCCGAGACACCCGATGGGCAGAGATCAGAGAAAAATATCGGTCTTCGTACTATGACGATCAGTCAGGAGAAGGACCGCTGGGGAAGCGAATTCTGCTTCTGTGTCAATGGCAGGAAGATTTTTGCGCGCGGCGGAGATTATATCCCCGAAGATGCGGTGTACCCGTGGATCACGAACGAACAGATCGATTATCTGCTGAAGAGCTGTGTAAAAGCAAACTTCAACTGCATAAGAGTGTGGGGAGGCGGCTATTATCCCTCTGACTATTTCTATGATCTTTGCGACAGATACGGACTTATCGTATGGCAGGATCTGATGTTCGCCTGCCATGTATATGATGTCACCGATTCCTTCGAGAAGAACGCGGTCGCAGAGATCCGCGACAATGTGAGAAGGATCCGTCATCATGCTTCTCTGGGGCTCTGGTGCGGAAACAACGAGATCGAGACAGGATGGGTAACCTGGTCCGATTTCCAAAAAGAATCCCTGTATCTCAGAGCGGATTACATTAAACTGTTCGAGCATACGATCCCTGCGGTGATGGCAGAGGAAGATCCCGATACGTTCTTCTGGGTATCCTCGCCTTCATCCGGCGGGTGCATGGATGATCCCGAAGATGAGAACAGAGGAGATACACACTACTGGCAGGTGTGGCACGGCCAGAAACCGTTTGAGGACTATCAGAATCATTATTTCCGGTTCTGCTCGGAGTTCGGTTTCCAGTCATTCCCGGCGATGAAAACCATCGAAACCTTTGCCGCTCCCGAAGACATGAACATCTTCTCGGAAGTGATGGAGAGCCACCAGAAGAACCCGGCAGCCAATGGCAAGATCCTCTATTATCTGTCGGAAAATTTCCGGTATCCCAGGAATTTTTCTTCGGTGGTCTATATCAGCCAGGTGCTTCAGGCTATGGCCATGAAGAGCGGCGTCGAGCACTTCAGAAGAAACCGCGGACGCTGCATGGGCGCCCTGTACTGGCAGGTGAACGATAACTGGCCGGTCGCTTCGTGGGCAAGCATCGATTATTACGGCAGGTGGAAAGCACTCCATTATCATGCAAAGAGATTTTACGCGCCGGTAGCGGCAAGCATTCGCAGGAAGGACGGCATCACGGCACTGCATCTTGTCAACGATACCGACAGGGAACTGCATGTGACGGCAGCGCTGCGGATAAAAGATCTGAAGTTTAACGTCATCAAAGAATGGACCGGCACGGCAACTGTCGGCGGAGATTCGGCCGCATGCCTGATCGAGCTTAAGGAGAACGAGCTTCTTTCCGGTATTGATAAGAGAGAAGTATTTATAGAAGGAACAGTCACAGACGATCTTAGCCGAACCTATACCGAATGTGCCGCATTGGTACCGTATAAGTATCTGAACCTTAAAGATCCGGCTCTCCGCTGTGAGACCGTGAGGATCGACGGAGGATATGAACTGAGGATCGGCGCAGAATCTTTTGCGCCTTTCGTCGAGGTGGAAACAGACGGAGCAGATGTGATCCTTAGCGACAATTATTTTATGATTTCCGACAATGCTCCTTATATTATCACACTGAAGGATGAGGATATAAGGAACGGACGGATCGGTGATGCCGCCGATCTTGAAGGAAAGCTGATGCTTCGCAGCGTGTGGGACACTTACGAACACTGAAGAGGGGCAGTTTGTTAAAAAAAAGTTGAAAAATTCTTTGAAATTGATTAGTATATAATATGTTAAACTCTACATAAAATACGGGGCTGCCCGAAATGCAATAAAGGAGAATGCTATGAGCAAGAAACCAACTGTACTTATGATCCTTGACGGCTTTGGCCTTAACGAAAGACATGAGGCAAACGCTGTTTATCAGGCAAACACTCCGGTGATCGATTCCCTGATGAGAGACTATCCTTTTGTTAAGGGATACGCCAGCGGACTGGCCGTAGGTCTTCCGGACGGTCAGATGGGAAACTCTGAGGTCGGACATCTGAATATGGGTGCCGGCAGAATCGTCTACCAGGAGCTCACAAGAATCACCAAAGAGATAGAAGACGGCGACTTTTTTGAGAATGAGGCGCTGAAGGCAGCGATGAAGAATGCAAGGGACAACGATTCCTCCATTCATTTCATGGGCCTGCTTTCCGATGGCGGAGTTCACAGCCACAACACACACCTTTACGGTCTGCTCGAGATGGCTAAGAGAGAGGGCCTGAAGAAAGTATACGTACATTGCTTCCTTGACGGCCGTGATACTCCTCCCGCTTCGGGTAAAGGGTTCATCGAAGAGCTGCAGGCAAAGATGAAAGAGATCGGTGTCGGAGAGATCGGCGTGGTTTCCGGCCGTTATTATGCTATGGACCGTGACAACCGCTGGGAGAGAGTCAACCTGGCATATGATGCTCTGACAAAGGGTGAAGGCGTAAAAGGAACGGATGCCGCCGAGGCTGTACAGGCGTCCTATGACGAAGGCGTGACGGATGAGTTTGTCAAACCGACCGTGATCGAAAAAGACGGTAAGCCGGTCACCGTTATTTCGGATAAGGACTCCATCGTGTTCTTCAACTTCCGCCCGGACAGAGCAAGAGAGATCACCAGAGCATTCTGCGACGATGATTTTAAAGGTTTCGAGAGAGAGAAGAAGCTTGAGCTTACCTATGTATGCTTCACCGATTACGATGAGACGATTCAGAATAAACTTGTTGCATTCCACAAGGTCCTCCTCAAGAACACCTTCGGAGAGTATCTTGCGGCGCATCATATGACACAGGCACGTATCGCCGAGACCGAAAAGTATGCGCATGTAACCTTCTTCTTCAACGGTGGAGTAGAAGAGCCGAACGAAGGCGAGGACCGCATCCTCGTCAAGTCGCCGAAAGTGCCTACTTATGACCTGCAGCCGGAGATGAGCGCTCCGCAGGTTTGTGACAAGCTTTGTGAAGCGATCAGGTCCGGAAAATATGACGTGATCATCATCAATTTTGCAAATCCCGACATGGTTGGCCATACCGGCGTACAGGAAGCCGCAATAAAGGCCGTAGAAGCTGTCGATGCATGCGTAGGACGTGCGGTGGAAGCGCTTAAAGAGGTTGACGGACAGATGTTCATCTGCGCAGATCACGGAAACTGCGAGCAGATGATCGATTATGCGACGGGTGAGCCGTGGACTGCTCATACGACAAATCCGGTTCCCTTCATCCTTGTAAATGCAGATCCCAAGTATAAGCTTCGTGAGAACGGAGTTCTGGCGGACATTATCCCGACACTCATCGAGCTGATGGGAATGGAACAGCCTGCGGATATGACCGGCAAATCTCTTCTGACAGAGTAATATTGCAGCAGGGAGTATAAATATGGGAAGCAGTGGAACAGATAACAACGGTAATCCGGAGGTCCGTAAATCTGCCAGACCGGGCAAGATCGTCTATGTGGATACCGGAGATGTGGTCTCGTATGCCGAGGCGGCAAAGCATTACAAGGCAAATAAGGGCAAAGGGCTGAAAATCGCAGGACTTAGCATCGCCCTCGCCGCAGCTGTGGCGGCGTCTGCATACGGGGCATTTACGTATTATTATTCGAACAGGCTTTTTCAGGGGACATATATCAACGGGATCGATTGCTCCGGCATGACGGTTTACGATGCAGAGCAGGCAGTGGCAAAATCGGTGGAAAATTATTCCATAGAAGTCAATTCGAGGAATCTGGCTCCGGAAACGATCAATGCCTCTGACATCAATTACCGATATGCTTCTGAAGGGGAGATCCTTCAGATCAAGAAGGAGCAGAAGCCGTTAGCCTGGATAACCGGCCTGTTCAGAAGAGTCAGCTACAATGTATCTACCAGAGCCACATATGATAAGAAACTGCTGGAAGAGCAGGTGAAATCTCTGGCTGCGGCACAGGAAGAAAACCAGGTCGAGCCGGAGAACGCTTATGTGGCTTACAGAGATGATCAGTTTGAGATCGTTCCGGAGACAGAAGGTGCCGAGCTTCTGATCAAAGAAGCATATAAAGCACTTAACGAGGCAATCTCGGATGAGAGCGCTGCGATCGATCTGGGTGCAGAACCGGGGGTATATGCAGAGGCGGATCTGACTTCTGACAGCGAGGAACTGCAGGAGACGCTGGATGTATGCAACAACCTGGCAAATGCGAGCATTACTTATACGTTCGGCGATCAGAGGGTAACATTGGACGGAGATACGATTCAGAAGTGGCTTCATTTTGACGACAAAGGTCAGCTGATCGATAATGACGGGTCATTCCAGGAGAAAGCCCGGGAGTATGTTGCCGCGATTGCGGCTCAGTTTGATACGGTTGCTACAGAAAGGCCGTTTGACACTACCGACGGACGTACGGTATATGTGTATGGCAGTTCGTACGGATGGCAGATCGATCAGACAGAGGAGACTCTGCAGCTGATCGAGGATATCCGTTCGGGAAAGCAGACTACGAGAGAGCCGATTTACTCTATGACAGCAAATTCACACGGGTATAATGATTTTGGAGATCATTATATCGAGGTGGACATGGGTACACAGCACATGTACTATTATCAGAATGGGCAGATCGTCTTTGATTCTGATATTGTGTCGGGCCTTGCGAGCGATCCGGAAAGAGCCACTCCTTCGGGAGTGTACACACTCTACTCCAAGCAGAGTCCCGCAGTGCTGAGGGGACCGATGATCGCGGACGGCGTTTATGAGTATGAGACAAATGTTTCTTTCTGGATGCCGTTTAACGGCGGGATCGGGTTCCATGACGCTACATGGCAGGCATATTTTGGCAGCGACAGATTCCTCTATGCGGGATCGCATGGCTGCATAAATCTGCCTTATGACAGTGCCGCTGCGCTGTATTCTATCATAGAATACGGTGTTCCGATCATTTGCTTCTATTGACAGATCATGGGCAGCTGACAGGAACAGTTGCGGCTCTCGGGAGGTTTTATGGAAAGTCTTGGCTATATTATTGCTATAGTATCGCTGGTATGCGGTGTACTGCTTCTGACCGGACATGGAGATTTTCTCATGGGCGGCGGGCAGGAAGCGGAGCGGGACAGGATCTACGACCGGAAAAAAGTCGAAAAAGCCAGCGGGATAGCGCTTTTGATCGCCGGTGCTGTCTCCGTCGTCGATATTTTTACTACCACTATGCCTTTTAAGATCGGGTACACGGTTTGTATGGTCGTTATTTTTGGAGGGCTGTTCTGGTATATAGCAAAAAAATGCAGAAAATAACTATAAGCAGTGAAACTGCCGTGCCGGATAAGCTGTGGCACGGCAGTTTTTATGAGTCTCTTGCGGGAAATCTTCTGAGATGGTATGATGCGAATAAGAGAGAGCTGCCATGGAGGGATTGCCGAAACGCATATTTTACATGGGTTTCGGAGATCATGCTTCAGCAGACCAGAGTGGCGGCAGTGATCCCTTATTTTTTACGGTTTATCGGAGAGCTTCCCGATGTGAAGAGCCTGGCGGAGTGTCAGCCGGACAGGCTTATGAAGCTTTGGGAAGGGCTTGGGTATTACAGCAGAGTCAGGAACATGCAGAAGGCAGCGCAGCGGATCATGTCCGAATATGAGGGCAGGATCCCCGGCGAATATGATGAGATCCTCCGGCTTGAAGGGATCGGTCCATATACCGCGGGAGCGATAGCATCGATCGCATTCGGAAAAAGAGTGCCGGCAATAGACGGTAATGTGCTTCGGATCATGGCGCGCTTTACAGGGAGCTATGTACCCGTGTCCGATACGGGCTTTCGAAAGGAGATCCACAGATTATTGTCTGCGTGCATCCCAAAAGACCGCCCGGGCGATTTTAATCAGGCTATGATGGATCTGGGCGCGACTGTCTGTGTCCCCAAAGAGGGCCCTGCATGTAAAAAATGTCCGCTGAGTACCGGCTGTTTTGCCTGTATCAGGCAGGAGACAGAAAGCCTTCCCGTGAAAGCGCAAAAAAAAGGAAGAAAGATAGTACCTCTTACCGTGCTGGTCATCCAGGATGGGAAATACACAGCGATCCGGAAGAGAAAGGAGAAGGGCCTTCTCGCAGGTATGTATGAATTTCCGAACGTGGCCGGCACATTGAATGAGCAGGAGGCGCTTCAAAATGTAAAGAACGAGGGTCTCGATCCTCTGAAGATAGAAAGAATAGAAGATTCTTTTCATGTATTTACTCACCTGGAGTGGAGAATGACGGCGTATCGTATCAGAGTGGCAGAATTAGACCGTGAAAATCCGGAAGGTGATATGCGTTTTGTGAGCAAAGATGAATCAGGACAAAAATATGCCATACCTTCGGCATTTTCCGCGTACATCAAATATTTTAAGGAGAACGGATAATGAAAGTACTCAGCATTGCGATTCCCTGTTATAATTCGGAATCATACATGAAAAAATGTATCAATTCACTGCTGATCGGCGGCGATCAGGTAGAGATCATCATTGTGGATGACGGATCTACGGACGGAACTGCCGCGATAGCTGACAGGTATGAGGAAAAGTACCCTGATATCGTAAAAGTGATCCATCAGGAAAACGGCGGTCACGGAGAAGCGGTGAACGCGGGAATACGAAACGCAAGCGGGCTGTATTTCAAGGTGGTCGACAGCGATGATTATCTTGCAAAGGGGCCGTACCTGAAGGTGCTCGATGCGCTTAAGATCCTTGCGGCATCGGAAGAACCGGTGGACCTTGTCATCAGCAACTTCATTTATGATAAACAGGGCGCGCACCGTAAAAAGGTGATGAGATATACGCACAGCTTCCCCCATGAGGAAGTATTTGGCTGGGACAGGATCTCCAGGCTCCCCAGAGGAAAATATCTTCTTATGCATTCTCTGATCTATCGCACACAGCTTCTTCATGACTGCGGCCTGGAACTGCCAAAGCATACATTCTATGTGGATAATCTTTTTGCGTATGAACCGCTTCCCTTTGTGAAGACGATGTACTATGTAGATGTGAACCTCTACAGGTACTATATCGGCAGAGACGATCAGTCAGTACACGAGAGCGTCATGATCAAACGGATCGACCAGCAGCTCCGTGTGAATAGACTTATGGTGGATGTATATACAAAGGGAACTTTTGAAGAGAAGCACCTGCGAAAATATATGTACAGTTATCTCGAGATCATCTCGACGATCTCGCAGGTCATGCTGATCAGGGCAAAGACGGATGAGGCGCTTCAGAAGAAAAAAGAACTGCTTCAGTATATCAAGGATGTCAACAGGCCACTGTACAGGAAACTGCGCTACAG
>CADCPK010000067.1 GCA_902803215.1 uncultured Lachnospiraceae bacterium | reverse complement strand
GGCTAAGGCACAAAAATATCGGTATGCCTGAAAAGGCATTATGTACGATTCATCCCCTCCCTGAAGAGGAAGGAGAATTCTCGTTACATTTGGTTAAAAGGCAGCCGTATGAAATGCGGCTGCCTCTCGAAATTTCTCATTTTATATCAATTTTGATGTCCCCTGTATCGGTTGTGATTTCACACTTTCCGCCGGTGGTCGTCTTAGGTACGTCGATGTTTCCGGTGTCCGAGTCTGTGATGAATACTTTCTCGGAAAGAAGTGTTCCGGTGACATCTCCTGTGTCTGTTTTGATGGAGATCGTTTCGGCATCGCAGCCATCGAAGCGGATATCACCTGTGTCGCTTTCGAGATTGAACTCCTCTTCTGCCCGAACACTTGTCATTGTAAGATCGCCGGTATCCTCTTTTGATGTGAACTTCTTGCAGGTCACATTTTTCATCGATACGTTTCCGGTATTTTCCCGGATGGTCACGTCTTCCGAAATCTCCGCATCCGAAATGTTCATTTTACCTGTATCGGATGTTAGTTTCAGCTCTTTAGCCGATACATCGGTAATGATAATATCGCCTGTGTTGGACTTAATCTCAATTCCTTCATCAGCCGAAGCATCGCATGATGCATCTCCGGTATCTGACTCTATGCTTATGCTCTCAAAAGAAAAGTCTGCGGGCACATCCACATCTCCGGTGTCTGTATCGATCAGTAATGCTTTGTACGAATCATCGGGAAGATACACTGTAATTTTGGGATTCTCTGTCACGGACCCAAAGTCGAACAAATGCCAGCCCTGCTTCTTCTCCTTTTCAATTATCAGTGTATCCTTGTTAACGGA
The DNA here is from genome assembly GCA_902803215.1 of uncultured Lachnospiraceae bacterium. Lineage (GTDB taxonomy): Bacteria > Bacillota > Clostridia > Lachnospirales > Lachnospiraceae > Blautia_A. Next base: position 3,804 of record CADCPK010000067.1, on the reverse strand, counting down.
CACCTTGTAGGGATCATCCTTCGGCTCGAAGCAAACAACCTTGCACGACCCGTCGTCAGTCGGAACGAGAGCGACATCTTCTATATTTGCGTTTATCGTTATATGCTGAAATTTTTCTTCCACATCGGTGGTATTCGTCACATATTCAACTGTTCCAAGCTTTGCAAAGTCAAACCCCATGGTTGCAAAGGATATTCCGCATATCAGTGCTCCTGCTCCCAGCATTGCAGCACCGGCTGAAATCCAACTTTTACTACTTATCATAACAATTATGCCTCCTTCCCGACAAATGATGTTTTGGTACCTAAAAAAATCCTGCCTGTGAGTTTAATAACCGCTTTCGTGATCCATTTGCAGACAAAAAACAAAAGAATTGTAAGACCTGCCAGGGCAATGGCCGCGCCGAAGGAGAAAAGCATTCCGGCCGGATTTCCTGCCTTCAGGTAAATAAATATACCTGCCAGCCCGCTTGCTGCTCCTGCTGCCACCGAAAGATTCACGGCATAAACGCTGATCACTACTGCCCAGATCACTATGTAAACAGATAGTGCAATGGCTAAAGCCGCTATGATCAGCGGGATCCACACCGGTGCACCAAGTACCAGAAGGACTACCTCCCAGGCTTTCATCTTCCCTTTAGGCTTTACTTTCTGTTTAACAAGTTTCGTCAGGGGAATCTCTGACATGATCTGCTCTACCACAGAATCCACAGTGCCCAGACTTGCAACCGCTTCCTCTTCTGTTATGCATTCTTCCATTCGGTCATCGATCATCTCGCTGTAGAAAGCTACTCGCTCATCAATATCTTCCTGCGGCAGACCTGATAGTTTTTTTCTCAGTTCTTCCAAAAACTGATCCTTATTCATGTCCGGCATCCTCCCTTGTAATAAAGTTGTAGATGGAAAGTATTTCTTTCCAGTCTTCCTTGAACTCCTCAATACGTCCCCGTCCCGCCTCAGTGATGTGGTAGTACTTGCGCAGCCGTCCTTCGTGTTCCATACTTCGGACAGTGAGCAGTTTTGCCGCTTCCAGCCTTTTGAGGATGGTATATAAAGTGGACTCTGACAGTTCCAGATATGGTTTCATATCCTTGATGATTTTGTATCCGTAGGAGTCTTCGTTTTTTATTGCGGCCAATACACATACATCCAGCAGGCCGCGTTTCAGTTGAATGTCCATTCATTACCTCCTGTTGTGGAATACATCGTATCACGAAGTATATCACGTGTCAATGTATCGTTCCTACAAATATTGACCGAAAAATCTACGAAACAAGGACACGCAGGGAAACACACGGGGACGGTCCTTTTGTGTTTCCGGGCCAGAGGATTCTTTTAAACACAAAATGAGTCACGGGGACAGGTTCCTTGACTCAGCCCGCGATTTGCCGCAGGATGAGTCAAGGAACCTGTCCCCGTGACTCACAGCATAGAAGCCGGTGTGATCAGCAGGTCCGGATAGATGGCACTTGGTATAGCATCCTCGAAAGAATAGATCGATGCCTTTTCGTCCGTCCCGGTAAAGTCGTAGGTGATTACTATCTGCTTCGCCGGGTCGATCATCCAATACTCTCTCACTCCTGCTTTTCGGTACTTGAACAGCTTGATGCTCATATCTTTGCTGCCCGTGGAGGGTGAGAGCACTTCGACCACCCAGTCGGGAGCACCCATGCATCCCTTTTCTTCCAGCTTGGAAAGGTCACAGACTACGATCAGATCGGGCAGAAGGTAGGTGCTGTCATCTGCAAAGAGATATACACCAAACGGCGGAATATATACCTCGCATTTTCCTCCTTTGGACCGAATATAATTTGCAACAGTAAGATACATACCTCCGGCCAGTTTTTGGTGGGTCCTGGTGGGAAAGCCAATATAATAAAGGCGGCCATCAATCAGTTCGGCCCAGACATCATCCGGTAAGGCGTAAATATCCTCGATGGTATATACTCGTTTTTCAGCGGAATATGCAAATGATGTTTCCTTTAGCATAGCGGGTTTTTCTTTTGGGTAATCGTACGTGAAGGATCCCGGCTTGCTCTGTAAGGCTGCCGAGAGGGCTTCGAGCGTTTTTTGTCTGGGATTTTTTGTCACTCCGCCAAGAACCTTTTGAACAGTTCCCAGGGGGACGCCCGAGAGATTTGCAAGTGTCTCATTACTGTAGCCCAGCTCCTGCTTGCGCTGACGGATTTCAGAAAGTGTCATATTAATCTTCTCCTTTCTGCAGCATCTTTTGCTGTTAATACTCGACTTACTGATACCTCACAGGTATCATATTATTCTCCTGTTTATTAATACTATACTATACCTTTAGTCTACCACATCAGAGCCATATATTCAATGTAGTTCCGTTTTAGTTCCATGTTTGGTCCATTAGGAGGAATTTTACATTAAGCTTGATTTCAGTGGTCATGGACAACTTAAACCGGCGTAGACTTGTGCTTTGCGGCAGGATTTCAGTGGCCGTGAGGCCACTCTTGCTTTTCCGAACAGGCTTCGGTTGGCGTATACTTTTATGATAAAGCATGCTTTCAGTTGCCGCGACGCTCGCCCCATTTTTGGAGGTGGCGTACTATTCTCGGGAAAAACTGTATTTCAGTCGCCTGGGCTGAAAGTTAATGGTACCTGGTACCGTGAACAAACTATGAACAAAAAAGCCTGAAACAGATCTGTTTCAGGCCTTTTGTTCATAAATTGTTCACGGTGTCAGGTACCATTAGATCCCCAACAGATCACTGAAGCTCTTCAGCGCTCCGTCAGTGTCATGTGCCAGTACGCGGGTCGCGAGGACTTTGCCGAGCTGTACGCCCTCCTGGTCGAAGCTGTTTACGTTCCAAAGGAAGCCCTGGAACATGATCTTATTTTCAAAATGGGAAAGCAGTGCGCCGCATGCCTCAGGAGTAAGCTGCTCGCCTACGATGATGCTTGACGGACGCTCGCCGTCGAAATTCTTGTTGAGGTTGTCGTCCTTCTTGCCGCACGCGAAAGCGACCATCTGTGCAGCAACGTTAGCCGCAAGCTTGGTCTGGCTGATGCTGCCTTTGACCTCGACATCCTTCTCGAACTGGCTCTTCTTGAAGCCGATGAACTGCAGCGGGATGATATCTGTTCCCTGATGCAGCAGCTGATAGAAGGAATGCTGTCCGTTGGTTCCGGGCTCGCCGAAGAGCACCGGGCCGGTCTTGTAGTTCACGGGCTCGCCGAAGCGGTTCACCGACTTGCCGTTGGATTCCATGTCTGCCTGCTGCAGATGAGCCGGGAAGCGGCTGAGTGCCTGCGAATACGGAAGGATAGCGGTGACGCCGTAGCCGAGGATGTTTCTCTCATAGAGGCCGATCAGGGCGTCGAGCATTGCCGGGTTCTTCATCGGATCGTCGATGCAGGCAAGCTTGTCTTCTGCTGCCATACCATCGAGGAATCTGGCAAAAACGTCAGCGCCGAAAGCGAGGGTGAGAACTGCGCCGCCTACTGCGGAGGAGGAGGAATATCTTCCGCCGATGTAGTCATCCATGAAGAAAGCAGCCAGATAGCCGCTGTTCTTGGCCATCGGAGAAGTCTCGCTTGTTACGGCAAGCATATGTTTGGAAACGTCAAGACCTGCTTTTTCGATAGCATCTTTGACGAAGGATTCATTTGTCAGTGTCTCGAGCGTGGTGCCCGATTTGGAAACAACGATGAAAAGTGAGCGGCTTACATCGACAGAATTCAGGACTGCGACTGCATCGTCCGGATCAACGTTGCTGATGAATTTTGCATCCATCTTTTTCAGGCCGTTGGCTGATGCCCAGTTCTCGAGAGCAAGATAGAT
>CADCPK010000066.1 GCA_902803215.1 uncultured Lachnospiraceae bacterium | reverse complement strand
CGGCTTCGATTTCCTGGCAGCCCTGAAGATTCCGGGGTCTGTTTACAACATGATGCCTTATCTGATTTCGCTGATCGTTCTGGCGTTCACGTCTAAGAATTCCAGGGCGCCGAAGGCGGAGGGTATTCCCTACGATAAGGGTTCGAGATAAAATGATTATTAATTGGGGCAAGACAGGGGACGGTTCTCTGTCTTGCCCCAACTTTTACTCTTCAGGTCCTGACAGACCGCCCACCACAAAAGGCCACCGCCCGGGGGCATATCAGTCTGTGAACCGGTACCTGCTGATCCTCAGAGCCAATCTGCCAAGAAGAACTAGGGCCGCCGCTCAGGAAGAGCCTTCGCGGCTAAGTTCTTCTAGGCATCTTGTCTCTTCGGGCAGGCACAACGGTTCACAGCCTGATATGCCCCCGGGCGGTGGCCTTTTGTGGTGGGCGGTCTGTCACAACCGGAAGGGTAAAGTGGGGCGAGACAGAGAACCGTCCCCTGTCTTGAAAAGGCGTGCCCTGAAGGAGAGGGGGTCCGGGGGTTGCCGGGTGCCGGTGGCACCCGTTTGGCAACGACCGGAGCGGAGACAGGAGGGCGGGCTTCGCAACTCTGAGCAGTCCTCTCCCCCGGTATTGTGGAGCTCGCGAGCCCCCTCGCAAAAAGGAGCACGAGCCTCCCTCGTTACTCGTTACTCGGTTCGGAGCGCAGTCACAGGATCTTTTCGTGCAGCTTTCCCGGCGGGAATAAACCCGGCGATCACGGTCAGCACCATACTCAGGATGATGAGTATTGCGGCGCTCTGCGGCGGGAGGGAGGCACTGATCGAGTCGGTTTCAGCGTAGGCATGCACCACGTGGTTGATTGGGATGAGCAGAAGCAGCGAGATGAGGATGCCCATCGCGCCGGAGAAAAGCCCGATCAGGAAGGTCTCGGCGTTGAACACGTGCGAGATGTTCCGCTTGGAGGCGCCGATGGCGCGCAGGATACCGATCTCTCGGGTTCTCTCCAGGACGGAGATGTAGGTGATGATCCCGATCATGATGGATGATACGATGAGCGAGACTGCCACGAAGGCGATCAGGATGTAGGTGATCGCATTGACCATCCTGGTGACGGAGGACATCAGCAGCCCAACATAGTCGGTGTAGGTGATCTTGTCTTTTTCCTCCGCCGATTCATTGTACTTTTCGATGCTTTCTGTGATGCCGTCTTTGGCCTGGAAGGTATCGGTGTAAATGTTGATGGTGGAGGGGTTGTCGCGGTCGACGGCGCCGAAAGCACGCATGTTGCTGTCGTAAGAGCCGTTGTTGGTCATGGTGTTCAGGAAATCCAGGGCCGTTCCGGTGTTGAAGTTGGTTCCGCCTTCGCCGAAGGCCTTGCCGGTCAGCAGGTTAAGCTCAGGATTTGCCTGTTGCTCTGTCACGACTTCACTCTTTTCGGTGTAATCGATAATGTAGTCCGTGAGCGCCTTGGTGTAGGCGAGCGGGGTCCAGATGAGAGAAACGCTGATATCGTCGGTCTCTGCTGGACGGATGATGCCCGAAATATGCAGCTTCAGGGCATTGTCGGCGATATTGCTCATCTTCGAAGCATCGGAAGTGACGGATGTCCACACCCCGTCCTCACCCTTTTGATATTCGTCACAGGCCGGAACCAGATACAGATCCTTCTCGCAGAAATCCGCATATTCGAACCGCTGCACGTCGGGTGTTTCGGCTGTGCTTTCGGAGAGCTGCATCAGAAATTCATGATAACTCTCGGAGGGCAGAAGTCCCAGCTCGTAAAGTGTGGTGAGCTGTACTTCGTTGCGGCGGTCCAGAACCAGAACCACTTCGTCGTAGGAGTCGGGCCACTCGCCGTAGACCAGGTCATAGGTATCGGTGACAGCTTTGCTGATGAGATTATCCCCGCTTCCCGGCAGGAGCTCCTGAAAATTGCCCACGCTCCGGTTGTTCGAAAAATAGGAGCTGCCGCCCATCATGGAAGTATTCTGTTCGGAGGAACCCTGCAGATCTACACCGTCCGTGTTGACCAGCACGCCGTCGGGATCCCGTGAGAACACATCGAACTTGACGTTGTAGGAATAGACGATGCCGCTTTCGCCGATGTACTTGTGGATATCGTTTTTCGGATCGTCCAGATACTCTTTAAACTTCTTCAGATTGTTCTGTGTAAGGCTGGAAGTGAAGGTGCTGGCCATCTCGTACATGATATTGTCAGAGTAGACCGCATCCATATCGTGGTCGGGCTCGCCTTCCCAGCGGTCCTCCATATCCTCGGTGTTCATAAAGCTCGACAGGTCGATGGCCTGCGATTCGATCGTCACGGGGTAGGAAGTCATCGTTTTTCGCTGGATGTCGGTGATGTAGTTGTTGACACCTGTAGAGAATGAAAGGATCAGCGCGATGCCGATAATGCCGATCGATCCCGCAAATGCGGTGAGGATCGTCCGGCCTTTTTTTGTGCCAAGGTTGTTGAGGCTGAGGGAGAGAGCAGTGCGAAAGCTCATGGAAGCTTTGCCGAAATTTCTGTGCTCACCTTCGACGGTTTCGGTTTCTTCGTAGGGGTCTGTGTCGTCGACGATGCGGCCGTCCTGCAGACGTACGATACGTGTGGCGTATTTGTCTGCCAGCTCGGGATTGTGTGTGACCATCACGACCAGGCGGTCCTTCGCCACTTCTTTTAAAAGTTCCATGACCTGCAGACCGGTCTGAGTGTCGAGTGCACCGGTCGGTTCGTCGGCAAGAAGAATGTCCGGATTGTTCACGAGGGCCCGTGCGATCGCGACACGCTGCATCTGTCCGCCCGACATCTGGTTGGGCTTTTTGTGGAGCTGATCGCCGAGGCCTACATCCTCAAGAGCCTTCTTAGCCCGGGCTTTGCGCTCGGCGCGGGAGATGCCCGAGATGGTCAGGGCGAGTTCCACGTTAGCCAGGACGGTCTGATGCGGGATCAGATTGTAGCTCTGGAACACAAAGCCGATGGTGTGGTTGCGGTAGGAGTCCCAGTCCCTGTCTTTGTATTTGCGGGTGGAAACGCCGTTGATCACCAGATCTCCCGAGTCGTAGCGATCGAGCCCTCCCACGATGTTGAGCAGGGTGGTCTTTCCCGAGCCGCTGGGCCCAAGGATCGCGACAAACTCGTTATCCCGCAGCGTGAGCGAGATGTGGTCGAGGGCGGTCTGAACGAGGCTCCCCGTTGTATATTGTTTGCAAATGTCTGTTAGTTTCAGCATAAAATGTGCACTCCCTTAACCTGAGTATCTGGCGTCTTCGTATCTGTTGTGGAGCTCCTGCCCCTCGGGCGTGCCGTACAGGCCCGCTTTTTTTTCGATGTCTTCCGGCATTTCTGCGGGAAGGGGCCTGTCCTTCCTGTGCCGGCGAATGACTTTTTTGTAATTTCGCCTGATTCGGTACCTTTCGGTGTCCGGTTCGCGGCGATACATTTTTTTCAGGATCTTTTGGATATCGTCCTTTTCCTCCTCGAGCGAGACGATGATGTCGTCATTTTCCCGCGTACCTCGGAAAGCAAGAAAGCTGCGTTTCAGAGCACGGTACAGGGCCTGAAGCACCAGGAACAGCGCCGCTGCAGCGAAGATACCCGATACGATGTTCAGCCATAGCGGAGGTTCGCGTCTATCGGGCAGCGGGCCGTCGATGTCGCCGAAGAATTCTTCCATGCCTCCAATGCTGCTGTATGGGACATAGGGAGTTTCCTCCTCGGGCTCCGCAGGGAGACTGAATTCCCAAAAGCGGATGTCCTGATACGGCCTCAGCTTTCGCGCAAATCCCGAGGGGACGGCTACGGCCAGCACGATGATCAGCACTGTGGCCAGAAAAAGTGTGCTGATTGCGCGGATCCTGTGCACGGGCACGTTGCTGATGTGACGTTTGTCCTTCAGATAGTTTTCTCTGCGGCGAATGTACTGATACGTGAGCGAGAGAAAAAGGCATGCGAACGCGCTGCAGAAAGATACGTCGCACATTGCTTTGCAGTTGGTGATCAGTGCAAGTATGTACATGATCACGTACAGGATGATGACCGGCAGACGGGGGTACTCCAGGAGAGAGCTTCTCGGCGACCAGGTGATATCGTTTACTTCTTCGGCCTTCTGACGCTCTATCTCGTTTCGCCTGATGGCATTGGCATCATAGCAGACGAGCAGGAGAAGCACCCCGCAGGTTCCGGTCAGAAGATTGCGGAAGACGGGGCCGAAGAGCGCAGAGCCGATCACCCATGCGCATCCGCAGCAGCTCAAAATGCAGGCTACGCTGAGGAGCAAATATTGATAATAATACCGGGTTTTCCATAAAAATGCACGCACGATCGCGATAAACGGGAAGATGATCCAGCTTGCGAGGTAGAAGCGGAGCAGTGCTTCGTCGTTCCGCTCCGTCATCGTGACACAGACAGCCGGGACCGGGAGCGCGAGGATCATAGCGCAGTTGATGTCTTCTATGAGGGCAAGAAGGAAATGCCGCGGGGTGAGTCTGTGATTTGTAGTATTATCTGTTTTCATATCAAGCCTGCCATCTTTTGTGTATCTTCGGCTTTTCTCCGGTTATCCATCGGTTGTATCAAGCGTAGAAACTGTGCAAATATTTGCCACAGATTCAAAGGTAACCGGTCAATTCGCTGCGATACCTTCCGGTTACCGATAGCTTGCTCCCCGGGTTGTCGTTTCAGTTATAATTTTTTTGCTTCTTTATAATTGTCAGGTTCTCCGCACCGACTATGGAAAGGACATAATCGGATTCGACAGGCACGATCAGCAGTCCCTGTTTTTCTCTGCCGAGAAAACCGAGAATGTTTTCCTTTAGCTCTTCGTCGGCGTTGATTGAGAGAAACACCGGAAAGAACGGTGTGTCTTCCGGCATTTCGCACAGAGCTGTTTTGAAGGGTGGCAGCTGCATCGCGGAAAAATCGGCGGTGAGGAACTGTTCTATGGCTTTCAGCTGCTGACGTCCTCCTGCCGGTGGAAGACAGAAACCTTCGGGCGTGTTGACCGAGAGGCCGACTTCCATGCCGTCGCCCAGAAGGCGGGAGGCCAGCGTTGCGGCGACGGAGATGCACTCCTCGAGCTGCTTGTTCTTCTTGAGAAGAAAGCGGTCGCTCACATCCAGATAAATCATGATCTGCGAGGAAAGAACGGAGGAGAAGGTGTTGACACACAGACGTCCTGTTCTGGCGCTCGCCTTCCAGTTGATCGTCTTCATCGGATCCTGAAGGGTGTAATCGCGGATGCCCGAGAAGGCGAAGGGATCTTCGTAGTATTTACGTGAACTCTGAAATTCGCCGAACAACGACTCGAACACAGGCATGATGTCTGAGATATCGGTGCGAGCTGCGTAGACGTAAAGGTTTTTATCGCTGCCCGAATCGCAGGTGTAGGCGCTGTCGAGAAGAAGAGACCGGCAGGTGAGCTGCATCTGGCTGAAGGAATAACAGCCTCGTCTGGGGCAGCCGGCTTTGTAGGTGCGGGTGACGGACTCCATTCCAAGCAGGGAGAACAGGTCTCTCTTATAGATGTAGTCGCTGGTCTGAACATTTTCGACACCGGGAAGCTGTATGCCCTTTTGAATGCGGAAGCATACCTCAAGAAGAGGAACGGGCAGCCGTTTGCGGTTTTCCACGACTTCCAGAATGCCGGCTGTGCCTCCTGCGTAGACTGCCGGACTGTCAAAATCCAGGTGGAACGAAAGATTCCGGCTCCACAGATTTTTGTAGACCCGCCGGAGAATCAGGAGACATGCTCCGGCTGACAGGAGCAGCAGGATGATCATGGACGGCTCCAGTCCTCGGTCGGAACCGGGGTGCCTGAAAGCAGGCGGCAGATGCGGTCCTGCTTTGCTTCGTAGTATCTTTCTTCGCAGATGAACCTGTGTGCCAGAACAGGCACGGCCACTTCGCGGATGTCTTCGGGGACCACGTAGTCGCGGCCGTTAAGGAGAGCGCAGCCCTGGCTCGCTCTGAGCAGTGCGAGGGTTCCTCTGGGGCTTACGCCTTCGCGGACGGTCGCCGAGGTGCCGGAGCGGGAGGCCATGATGAGCGAAGCGATGTAGGTTCGCAGATCATCGTGGACGAAAATCTTGCGGCAGTTGTCCTGCAGTGCGAGGATGTCGGGGATGTCCGCCACCGGGGTGAGCACTTTGAGCGGCTCGTCTTCGATAAAGCGGTCGATCAGCGCTTTTTCGTCCAAAGTGTTCAGGGATTCCATGCTGATCTTCATCAGGAATCGGTCGAGCTGTGCCTCGGGCAGAGGGTAGCAGCCGAGGGTCTCCACCGGGTTCTGCGTGGCGATGACGAAGAAAGGCGCCGGAAGAATGCGGGTCTCGCCGTCGGTCGTGACCTGGCCTTCGCCCATGCACTCCAGGAGCGCGGATTGGGTCCTGGGGGTGGCGCGGTTGATCTCGTCAGCCAGAAGCAGGTTGCTGAACACCGGACCCTGCCGGAACACGAAGCCGTTTTCTTTCTGATTAAAGTAGTTAAGCCCGGTCACATCGCTTGGGAGCAGGTCGGGCGTGAACTGGATGCGGCTGTAGGTGAGGTTCATCGATTTGGCCATGGAGCGGGCCAGGACGGTCTTGCCGGTGCCCGGCAGGTCCTCGAGGAGGACATGACCGCCCGCAGCGATCGAGATGAGGAGCAGGTCGATGACTTTTTCCTGGCCGATCATGACTTTTTTTATGTTGGTTTTGATCTGTTCGAGGGTGTTCATAAGGGGATTCTCCGCGGTGAAAAGTTTGTTTTTTCTTTGAAAAGGATAGCAGAAAATGGGCGTAAAGTAAAGGGAAACACACGGGGACGGTCCCGGAACACTGAAAAAGTGAGAAAGAATCTATCCCGTAGCGCATGGTCACCTTTTCAGAACTCGAATGGCATGTCGTACAGAGAAAAGTGAAAGAAACGATATTTGTAGCCGTCCTTTTCGAACTTCAAGGAGTAACTCAGACAGAGAAAACTACGAGAAACGATGTTTGTAGCTGTCCTTTTTCGGACCTCAAGAGATAATTTGGACAGAGAAAAGTACATGGAATGATGTTTGGAGCTGTTCTTTCCGGACTTTTATGGACTAACGCGAGGACAAGCCAACATTATCAGCAGTCTCGGACCGTCCCGTGTGTTCCCCGGATGCAAACACAAAAGGATCGTCCCCGTGTGCTCCCTAAAAAATTATGTGGATTTACAAACCATATCAAGGTATAATAAAAGGGAAAAGCTGCCTGCATCATTAACGGGCCTGAGATGGCGGCAATGTGTCGGGGAATTCAAGACAGGGGACGGTTCTTTGTCTTGTACGGCCCGCTGTGCACCTACAATTCAGAAAGCAAGACAGAGAACCGTCCCCTGTCTTAAAAGGAGAAAAATGATGAGCATCCCTTATGTCAAAAAAGATGAAAAAGGAATCACCACCCTCTATGTAAACGATCGTCCGTTTTTCTGCAAAGCCGGAGAAATCCACAACTCCAATGCATCGTCGCTTGAGTACACCGAAAAAGAGCTGTTTCCTGCGCTTCGCGGTCTCAACATGAACAGTGTCATCGTCCCGGTGTACTGGGAACTGATCGAGGAGGAAGAAGGCAAGTATGATTTCTCGATCGTGGAGGGACTGATCAAACAGGCCCGTGCCGAGAACATCAAGCTGATCTTCCTGTGGTTCGGTCTCTGGAAAAATGCCGAGTCCATGTATGTACCCGGATGGATGAAGAAGGATACCGAGACCTACTTCCGCGTGGAAAAAGTCAACGGAGAAAAGATCAACACGATCTCTCCGCTGTGCGAAGCCGCGGTAGAGAAAGACCGTCAGTGCTTCACTGCTCTGATGAAATTCATCCGTGAGATAGACGAGCAGGAGAGTACCGTCATCACCATCCAGGTGGAAAACGAGATCGGCCTCCTGGGAACCGACCGTGACTACAGCGAGAAGGGCAATGCCTGCTTTAACGCACAGGTACCGGAGAAGATTGCAGAGATCACCGGAAAGGTCGGAACATGGCAGGAAGTTTACGGCGATGATGCCGGAGAGAGCTTTATGGCCTGGTGCTTTGCGTCTGCAGTCGAGACGATCGCATCTTCAGGCAGAAGCGAGTACCCGCTTCCCTGTTATGCTAACGCATGGCTTAAGCAGCATCCGTGGTTCCCGGGCTCTTATCCGTCCGGCGGCCCGGTGGTAGGAGTACATCCGATTTGGAGAGCTGCGGCTCCGTCGCTGTTTGCATTCGGACCGGATATCTACGTGCCGTACTGCGCGGATATCTTTGACGAGTATGCTTATGAAGGAAACGCTCTGTTTATTCCTGAGATCCGTAAGGATGCGGTGGCTTCCTCCTACGCTCTGTATGCTTTCGGCGCGAAAAATGCGATCTGCTTCTCGCCGTTCGGTATCGAGGATCTGGCTTTGGATCCCTCGATGATGGACATGCCGCCTCACGAGGTTATGGTTGCGCTCAACATCGACCCGACCGCTTTTGACATCACCGGAAGCCGCGACTGCCTGGCAGCCACCTATGACCTGCTGGCACAGATCGAGCCGCTTTACCTGGAATACCGCGGAACCGACCACCTGAAAGCCTGCGTGCGCCATGGTGAGTACGATTACAGCGCATTCCTCAAATTTGAGAAATACAATCTTTCTGTTAACTATGGTCCCAGAATGTCCGGCAAACCGCTCGGTGCAGCTTTCATCATCGAGCTGAGCGAGAACAAATTCCTGCTCATCGGCCTCAACTGCGGCATTGAATTCCGCCAGAAACCGGGCGTTGACAAAAAGATCGACGTGATCCGCAAGGAAGAAGGCACGATCCGCGAAGGCAAGTGGGTACCGGGAAGAGTGCTTAACGGCGATGAGAGAATGTCGCTGAGGTTCGGTGACATGCCGACGGCTGTTATGATCGAGGTTTATGACTATTGAATAACTTGGAAATACTGAATAATATAAGCGAGTACGCGCGGGATTTTCCCGCGCGCCTCGCATACAAAAACGGGGACATCTGCATGACATACGGCGAGCTGGAAAGCTTCTCCGACGGCATCGCGCGTATGCTGCAGGAAATGTACCCCGATGACAAAACCCCTGTCGTGGTCTTTGGACACAAAGACCCGATGATGATCGCAAGCTTCATCGGCTGCGCGAAATCCGGAAGAGCTTATTGCCCTGTGGACATCAGCATGCCGCAGGAGCGCATAACGGATATTGTGAAGCTGAGCGGTACGAAGATCGTTCTGCTTCCCGAAAATAGTTACGACGGCGGTACGGACTTCCTGACCGGCATCGGCGCGGCGGTCGCAGACCGAAATACGATCGTAGAGGCGGCAGAAAGCAGCGGGGAAAAACCGGACCGCAGCTGCTTTGTCTCTCCTGACGATATCTTCTATATTATATTCACCTCAGGCAGCACGGGAAAACCCAAAGGCGTGCAGATCCCGTACCGGTGTCTGAACAGCTTTGCGGCGTGGTCGTCTGAGCTCGGCAGCACTGCGGAAGAGAAGAGCGGAGCCCGCTTCCTCAATCAGGCTCCGTTTTCGTTTGACCTTTCGGTGATGGACCTTTACACCTGCCTGGCCTGCGGAGGCACCCTCTATCCGCTGGAAAAAGCGGTGCAGAATTCCTACAGCGCGCTTTTCGAACGCCTGCACGAGGCGGACCCCGAGGTGTGGGTGTCGACGCCCTCATTTGCGGAGATCTGTCTGGCGGAGCCGGGGTTCAACGGAGAAGAGCTCCCGGGGCTTCGTGTATTTTTGTTCTGCGGAGAAAGGCTCACCAACACGACCGCAGGCAAGCTGATCGCCCGCTTCCCCGGGGCAAAAGTGATCAACACCTACGGCCCGACCGAATCGACGGTCGCGGTGACGGATGTCGAGGTTACCGAGGAGATGTGCGG
>CADCPK010000065.1 GCA_902803215.1 uncultured Lachnospiraceae bacterium | reverse complement strand
GGATCGTCCCCCTGTGTTCTTTCCTGTGTGCTTTTCTGAACACAAAAGGACCGTCCCCGTGTGTTTCTGTGTGCTTTCCTGTGTGCTTTTCCGAACACAAAAGGACCGTCCCCGTGTGTTTTTAATGCGCCAGATTCCACATCACCTCAACAGCGGTCTCTATGATTTCATCCTGAAAATCATACTCCGGCGTATGCAGAAGCGGTGCTTTCTCGCCTGTCCCGATATAGAAAATGGCTCCCGGCATATTTTTTGTATAATATCCAAAATCTTCCGAAGCCCGCCAGAGCTCTTTCATTTCGATCAGTTCTTTACCGGAAAGTTCTGCCGCTGACCTCACCCTTTTCAGGCAATTTACATCGTTTCGCGTTTCCGGAAAATAGTCGTGTATTTCAAAATTAAAGTCAAGTCCCTTCGCGTCTGCCTCTTGCTCCGCAAACTCTATGATCTTCCTCTCGAGTGCCTTCATTTCGTCTTCGTTTTCGGCTCTGTCGGGTTGATTCCTTTTTCCGGCTCGCTCGCATGCGAACACTGTCCGATAAAGCGGAGTGCCAGGCCTTCCGAAGCAGGCTGCGTAAGCCCCTCCCGGATCACAATACTGTTCAGGGGATAGCCGGGCAGATTGTGGAAAGCATATACTTCGGAGGCTCCTGCCTTCTTCAGATATTCGGCGCAGTCTTTTCCTCCTGCTCCGATCTCTTCGCCCGGCTGAAACACCAGGTAGACAGGCCTGTCGACAGGCTTCTTCATCAGCTCCAAAGCAAGTCCGCACAGGCAAGACAGGGGACGGTTCTCTGTCCTGCGAGTAACCTGTCTCCCGGTTTGCATGTAAAGACAGAGAACCATGCCCTGCCCTGCATTAGTTAAAATCCCTTCACAAAGCCTTCCACTATCTCCCTGTACTTCTCCGCATCTTTCAAAACAGACTCCGCGTGACCCGCGCCGGGCATGAAAAAGATTTCTTTCTTTCCTTTCGTTTTATCATACATATCCTGCGAATTCTTCGGAAGGATGAAGGTATCATCGGCCCCATGTATGAAAAGGACCGGGATTTCATTCTCCGCAAGCGAATCGATCGGCCTCATGTCCCTTAGCGCATAATGATAGCGCAGCCTCGCGCCCAGATCGGCCAGGTCAAACAGGAATCCCGGTATATGACTGTTCCTGAAGCCGCCCCGCAGAACGTTCTCGATGTCGGAGAAGCCACAGTCGGCGACCACAAAATCCACTTTGGGTTTGTACTTCAGGGAAGTGATCGTGGATGCCGCGCCGAGCGATTCGCCATGAAGCCCCAGCTGCTTTATCCCCGAATATCGTTTTCTTGTATCCTTCACGACATACGCCAGATCCCGGCCTTCCCGGATGCCATAGGTCGTAAAAGTTTTCTCATTTTCTCCATGTCCCCGCAGGTCATATATGATGCAGTTGAAGCCCATGTCGAGGTACATTTTCGCGTACTTCAGCGACCCACGCCGATTATCCGTATAACCGTGCGATATGATCATATATCGGTCCGAAGGAGTCGGGCTTTTCAGCAGCTCGGCATGAAGGATATAGTCTTTGTATCCCGGGATCGTATACTCTGACTTCTCCGTTTTTTCATAAAAAGAAATGTCATAATGTTCAGACTGCCACTTCATCGCTTCTTCTATCGTCTGCCTGTTTCCGGTCATTGTGAATCCGGCAAGGGTGCTCGAAGCAGCTGCGGAAAACCCTCCAAGAAGCATTAATATAACAGCGATCATTCGTTTTCTCCTTTTTGTCGTCTTAACCAACGATATTCCCATTCTCCTTCACAATAATAGCTTTTTTCTCAGCCGTACTTTCCGTCCTGTCCATTATACAATAAGAAACGAGACAGAACAATGTAATTACTGCTCTGTCCCGCGGTTTTCATCAGACATTGTTATCGGTCACTGCTTTCAGGCTATGAACAGTGACTATTATTTGTTACTATTCACAGTCCATAGACTTCAAATAATAACGGATTCGTCCATGCAAAGCGAGCAGATACACTCCTGCATTATCTCCTCCGCATCCGCCCCATCAATATCCAGCCCGACAGCCCTGACCTCTTCGACATCTTCTATGCCGTAAAAGTTCTGCGCCAGCGCTTTGACATAGCCAAATCCGAACTCCTCCGGGACATACATCCCGCCGGCGGTGGTTATATAGTACATCTTCTTTGCTTTGCAGAGCCCCTTTGGGAAACCCTCAGGAGTATACATGAAAGTGATTCCGACCACATTGATCTGCTCAAAATACTGTTTGAGGGCGGCGGGAAAGGACAGGTCCCAGTATGGCGCCGCTATCACTATCAAATCTGCCCCGGCAAACTGATGGGCAAGTTTGAAGAGATCGTCCTCAAAATCGCCGGCGGTGATCAGCTGCTCACGTTTTTGCAGAAACTCTTCATCAAACACCGGAAAAGCGGTCTCCGGCAGCCTGGCCTCTTCTATTTCTCCTTGCAGCTTTGAAAGCAGACAGTCCGCCAGTCTCTTCGTTCTTGACTGCTCACGGACGCAGGCATTAATAAACAGAATCTTCATGCTGCCTCCTTAAAATGTCTCTATAATGTATTTTTGCCTACTTATTTGACTTCAAAGATATTTATTGACTTGAAAGAAATGATCCTCAGCGCCGATAATATCTCTTTGCTTATTTATCTGACCTCAAAGAAATGGTCCTCTGCGCTGATGAAGTACTTACCCAGCTCCGGCAGCCACTTTTGGAACGTAGCACCCGAAGCGTGGTTTTTAAATGCTTCCTCGCTCTCAAAATGCGAGAGATACAGCACCCGTCCCGGTGTCTTCGCATCCACAAGCACCTCCATGGAAATGCACCCTTCATCATTAGCCACCGCATCAGCCGCAAAAGCTTTTGCTATGGGCAGATACGCCTCTACATCTTTCACTCTGTCATCATTCAGCACTACTATCATTTTTGTGTCCTCCTTCTTCGTTCATATTTTGTTCATGGTGCCTGACACCGTGAACTTTGTTTACAATTTGTTCACACCGCGTTCATGGTGCCTGACACCGTGAACTTTTTTTTAACGTTCTCAAATACGCCTTCTGCTCCGGGGTTATCCTGTAGCTTTCGACTGCCTTTTGGATGGTCTTGTTATGCGTCCAAACGGGCAGCCTTTTTTCCTCTATATAAGGAAGCACCGCCTCATACTGCCCGGCGAGCGCGGTCGCAAAGTACCAGGCGATCATCATATTGACGTAATACTCTTCG
Organism: uncultured Lachnospiraceae bacterium; assembly: GCA_902803215.1. Classification (GTDB taxonomy): domain Bacteria; phylum Bacillota; class Clostridia; order Lachnospirales; family Lachnospiraceae; genus Blautia_A. The sequence goes on along the minus strand of CADCPK010000065.1, from coordinate 4,310 downwards.
GAGCGCACTGCCGAAACCATTTCCGCATATTTCAGATCGAATCGTTCGCCCAGGAAGTGCTGCATAAGCATTCCTATCGCAAAGCGGACCGTATATGTTCTGTCCGATTTGATCCAGGCATCTATATATGGCAGAAGCTTCTCCGGTTCCTTTTTGAAGGCAATGGGTGAAAACTGGTCACAGGTCGCCCAGTTATCTATAAATGGAAGAAATTCTTCGACGCGCATAATACATTGATCAAAATTTTTCTCCAACGAAACCACAAAAGCATGAAGCTGATCCTCCTCAAAATATTGATGGGGAAGCGAAGACAAAAAAGTGTCCACATCGCTTTCCCCGGCCAGCTCCTTTGCAAAGCTTCTGAGCGCCGGAGTCCTGACTCCGATGATCCGCTTTTTATCTACTGAAGGGATGGTTCTCGCCTGCAGTGCGCCATACTCTTTGTCCTGCAGGCTAAACAATCTTTCTATAATCTTCTCTCCGGTCATCTGATATCCTCCGATAAATATTCCTTAGAAATACTCCAATCCGCTGATTCCCCAATCTTCTGCCAGCGATTTCACGCCATCCAATATCTCTTCGCGGGAATAATCATGATCTTCAAGAAAATCCGTATCCAGATCATTAAGCCCTAGATAGAATGTCAAGGCAATCTCAAGATAAGCTATATTCTCCGGTTCCATCTGCGTGAGCAGCTGATCTTCGGCTTCGTTGATCTTACCCTCCGCAGCCTTAGATTTAATTTCCCGGAACAGCCTGTCCGATTCCTCCGTCGCATTATCCTGCCCGACCTGATAGTCCGGCATCTTCTTCTCTCCAAAGAGCAGCTTTGTAACCAGACGAACCGCATCCCGGATATTGTTGATCATGAAGTCATCCTGCATTGCCATATAACGTCACACACCTTCCATTATCATTATATTTACGCTAATCATTTCAAGTGCATTTTTCCTCTTACACTTTTCATCTCATCAGTTGCTCCGCCATCCAAATGATGACAGGCATGACTGCGATAGATAAGATCGTACTCTGTGTTACCGTCAGGCACGCATATTCGTAATCCGCATCATAAAGCTGCGCATACACTGCCACATTGACTCCCACCGGAGCGGCTCCGGCGATGACCATGGTCATTTTGATCGGATAAGGGACCGGGAGAAATGCAAAAGCCAGTACCGTAACTATCGGTATTAAAAGCAGCCGCACTGCGCTCACAAAATACAATCTTTTTGTCGTGATAATATCCATAAGCCTGATCTTTCCCAGATATATTCCGAGTACGATCATTCCCAACGGTGCATTTAGCTGAGTCAGGCCGCCAATAAAGGTGGTAAGGACCTTCGGAAGGCGTGGTCCCATTCCGGTGATAAAGATGATCACTCCCGCTGCCGCACATAGCACAATGGGGCTTAGAAGAACACTCTTCAGGCTTTGCCCGGAATCAACTTTTTCTCCCTCTTTTCTGTCCTTGCGAAGAAGCGGAATTCCATAAGTCCACTGCAGCAGATTCATTATGATCAGTATCCCGGAAAGGTAAAAAACTCCCTCATCCCCGACTGCGGACTGAACCAGAGGAATACCAATAAACCCTGCATTGGAAAAACTGACGCCAAAACATTCTACACCGGAGTTCCGGAATATCAGACGGGATATGATCACAGAGATCAAAAGAGTAGCACCCGCCAGAGCAAAAGCAATCAGCAAATTTTTCATTTTCTCTGCGGAATACTCCACCAGAAAGCTGTTGATCAGAGTGGATGGGATCACCACCCAGGGAAGAAGGTTCGCGATAGATCTGCTTCCTTCATCTGTAATCTTACCTGTTTTATAGAGCAAATATCCGCAAAGCATGTATAATGCCATCGTAAGTATCTGCTGAAGAATAATCTGTGCCATTTAGAATCCTTTCAAGTATACAGTGTAGGTACTGTTCACACTTTGTTCACGGTGTCAGGTACCGTGAACAAAGTGTGAACACGCGACAGAAAATCCGGCGCCTCATCATAGACCGCGTGTCCGTATCCTTTATAGATGTAGTGCGGACAGTGCAGCGCTTCGATCAATTCGTAAGCAGCTTTGACACCAAGAACGCGGTCCTCTTCGGCGGCCAGCACACAGACCGGACAGGAAATCTGCCGAATCTTTTCGTGGACGTCGAAATGACGGATCGCTTCCAGCGAAATCAGGAAATTGCGGAAATCCTGCTCTGTGGTCCCTTCTCCGGAAGCGATGATAAGATCTTTATACTTCTCATAGAACGCCGGCGTATAAACACTTTCCCCGAATGCCGCCATAAGCGCAGGCGCGTTTCGCTCTTCCGCCAGCGTTTTCCACTTTGCAAAAGCAGCAGAATTTGCGTGAGCCGTATTCATCGCCGTAGAACACAGGATCAAAGAAGACACCCGCTCCGGTGCTTTCAGCGCGATCGTCTGTGCAACCATGCCGCCCATGGAAACGCCCATCAGGTGAACATGCGCAAGCCCCAGCCGGTCAAAAGCAGCCAGCGTATCTTCCGCCATGTCTGCAATCCCGTACCCCTCCGGTTCCTCCTCAATATGATCGAACAGGTACATATCATAGTCTTTCGCCAAAAGTGAATACGCAGAAATGATCCCTTCTGCAGACCCAAGCACGCTCTTTAGTGCAAGGCCCGGTAAGATCACAAACTTCTCTCCGGCTTCGTTTCCAAAATGTAAATAGTTCACCATTTGTCACCTCCAAATGGAACGGGGGACGGTTCCTCGTTCCGGCATTCTTTCAAAACATAAGGGAACGGTCCTGCCGGTAAAACACATGGGGATTGTCCTCATGTGTTTTACCGGCAGGACCATCTCCTTATGTTCTCTGAATCAGATTGTACCACATAAAACAGCAGAGCGGTCACAAAGATTTGCGGCCGCTCTGTTTAAATCATTCAAAACATCATCCTGAATCTTGTCTACCACCGAAATGTGATCGATAAATGATGCCTCGGCTTTTTTTTCAAGGTTGTCCTGTTCGCCATCGTCATCAAAGTCAAATAATTCTTCAAACGCTTCGATCATTGCCGGTCCTCCTCTCTGCAGTAAATTATCTGTCTACAAATCTCCCGATCATTTCCACCGTCTGCTTCTGCTGTTCGTCAGCAGAAATCGTGGCATTCCCATCCCCTTTCTGTTCTCCGTAATTTCCAAACTGAGCATGGTTTCCTCCCTCAATGACGCAGCTCGTGTAATTATCGGGTACATATTTCTCTGCTTCCGTCAGTTTTTTCATGTTGAGCACGCCGTCTTCCGAGCCATATATTGAGACCAATGAGGGAATGTTTTTGATACTTTCGGCCGGATAAGAGGCGAGCAAAATCACTCCTCCGATCTGTTCCGGGTGCTTTGCGGCATAGCTGCATGCAACTACGCCTCCGAGGGAATGCCCCCCGATATACCACCTGTCGTAGCTGTACTTTTCTGTTACCTTATCCGCCAGATCCGCTCCCAAAAAAGCTATGCGGAAGGGTACCTTGATAAGGAATACATCCATTTCCTGCTCGGCAATGCGGCGCAGCAGAGGTGCATAAGATGTCTCTTCCACCTTTGCTCCGGGGTAGAATATAAATGCGTTACTTTCGGAAGGACCATCGAACAGCCATCCGGTGTCCGTTCTCTCCACGTGCACTTTCTCATCGGACTCGAGCGCCTGAACGGCAGATTCATCCGCATGATAGTATATCCCTGTGTAGATAAAGAATGCGCATCCGACGATCACGAATATGAGTATGGGGATCAGAAGAAACAGGGACCGCTTCTTCGTTCTGTTTTCTTTTGTCATTGTCCTATAGTCTGTCATGTGTTTCAAAAATGTGGAACGAGGGACGGTTCCTCGTTCCATTTTTTAAGCAGTTACCGGAACAAGGAACCGTCCCCTATTTCAACCGGAACAAGGAACCGTCCCCTGTTTCACTGCAGGATATGCACGTCGTCCGTGCGGGGAGCATCGAGTGGCATCGATGTATCGCTCGCCCAGTAGAGTGTATCGGAACTGACGCTGAAGGTGATGTGCGTGCCATCATACTCCATCGGAATGTCTGCGTAATCAACAGAGATGATTTTCACCTGTCGCTCATCATACTCATCATCGATATTCAAACCGGTCAGGTTTTGCGGCTGATCTAGCACGATGATTCTGTAGGTCCGGGATGGATCGGATGAATTATAGTCAGGCATCCCCTGCAGTTCTATGGTCTGTGCGTAGTCGAAAGTATTGATCGTACCTGTCAGAACAACCCGGTTTCCGTCAGTCGGGAGCTGAGTGTCGGCAGGAACCATGGTATCAGC
>CADCPK010000064.1 GCA_902803215.1 uncultured Lachnospiraceae bacterium | reverse complement strand
GAGCATGCCGGCCGGTACGGCATGGCTTGGTGCTTTCTTCTACTTCCTGCAGCTGTACTTTGACTTCAGCGGATACTCGGACATGGCTATCGGTCTCTCGAGGATGCTGGGCTTCCGGTTTGAGAAGAACTTTGATTATCCGTACCTTTCGACGAGCGTGGCCGATTTCTGGAGAAGATGGCACATCTCGCTCGGCGCATGGTTCAGAAATTACGTGTATATCCCGCTGGGCGGAAACCGCTGCAGCACGCTTATGCAGGTCAGGAATCTTCTTGCCGTGTGGATCCTCACCGGAATCTGGCACGGGTCGACGCTCAATTTCCTGGTGTGGGGCCTTTATCACGGGGCGTTCGTCATGCTGGAAAGATTTGTGCTGAAGGACGTATTGGAGAAGATCCCGAAAGTTATCCGTATACTTGTCACCGACTTTATCGTCTATATCGGGTGGGTGCTCTTCTTCTCGCCATCCATGGGAAGGGCGATCGGCTGGTACGGAAGCATGTTCGGCGCGGACGGCATGGGAATGTGGAACAGCACCACGACGTTTATGCTGGTCGAAAAGCTCCCGCTTATGATCATCGCCGTACTGTTTTTGGGGCCGTGGATCCGCAACCTGCATGATAACCTTGCATACAAAGAGGGCGGGGTATTCCGGGCTCTGTCGATCCTCGTCTTTGCCGCCCTGTTTCTGGTATGTACGGCGGGAATCGTAGGTTCCACCTATACATCGTTCCTGTACGTACAGTTCTGATATACCGTGAGAGGAAATAAAAAGTGAGCACTATAGGCAACAGAAGGATAAAGCGGATGATCCGCAATAAGAGAGATCATCACGCATCGCTGCTTATGTTTCTGGCAATTCTGGCAGCCGCGGTACTGATCGCGGGTCTGATCATGCCGGATAAAGGTTTTTCGGCAAATGAGAACCGTTCACTTGCGCAGAGGCCGAAGATTTCGGTGAAAAGCCTGAAGGACGGATCGTTTTTTAAAGATTATACGACATACTATTCCGACCAGTTTCCACTGAGAGATCTGTGGATGTCGCTCAAATTCCGGGCGGATTATCTGATGAATCAGAGGGAATTCAGCGATGTCTATGTGGGAGAAAACGGGACGCTGCTGCAGAAGCCGGCGGTTCCCGATGCTGCTGCGGTTCAGGGCACGGGCGATGCCATCAACCGTTTTGTATCCAAGTATCCCGAGAAGGATTTTTCGGTGATCCTGGTGCCCGATGCGGCTACCGTGTGGAACAGCAAGCTGCCGGACAATGCGCCGGTCAGAAATCAGATAACGGATATCGAGAATCTGCTGGGAATGCTCGACGGCAGCATAGAGAGGATCGATGCGGTGTCGGTGCTTCAGTCGCATGCCGCTGACAATATCTACTACAAGACGGACCACCACTGGACGTCGGAAGGCGCCTACGATGTGTTTATGGCATGCACGGATCCTTTAAAGCTTGCGCATGAGGGGATCGTCTACACGCCGCATGTCGTGTCGGAGACTTTCCAGGGCACGCTTTCTTCGCGGAGCGGCGATCACAGGACCCGAGATGAGATCATTGTGTATGAGCCCCAGGGGACAGATGTGGAATACGAGGTAAATTACCCCGACTTGCAGCAGAGGAGCTGCTCCCTGTTCGTCTCCGAGCAGCTGAACGAGAAGGATCAGTACACCGTGTTCTTCGGCGGCAACCATCCGCTGGTGGAGATAAGGACGACGGCGGACAACGGGAGGAGCCTTCTGGTCTTCAAGGATTCCTACGCGAACAGCTTTATTCAGTTTCTGACGCCTTACTATCAGACGATCGTGATGGTGGACCCCAGATATTACTATGACGATGTGTCTCTGGCGATGAACACCTACAGCGTGACCGACGTGATGTTCCTGTACAGCGCCGACACTCTGCTTACCGACACTGCGCTGGCGGACGTGCTGAACGCGGCCACGGCGGAAAGCACGGAAGATACAGGCGAAAGCCTGGGCGATGCCATGAGCGGGGAAATAGCTGTGCCGGATGAGGCTACGGACGGCAGCGGCACCGAAGGAACCGGCACCGAGAGTACCGGAACCGGGGAAGACGCGGGGGCTTCGGATGGGACTTCTGTGGATGGGAGTACGGAAGAGAGCACAGGGACCGAGGAGTATACCGAGGATTATTCTGAGGACTATACGGAAGACTACAGCGAAGATTATAGTGAAGACTACAGCGACTATAGTGAAGATTACGACTACGAGGCTGAATACAGTGAGGATAACCATTCGCGGCATTTGAGGCCTGCGGGTGAGTATATGTATGGTTAATAGAAAGTTAACGGTGTCAGGTACCTGACACCGTTAACTTTATTTTAAGCTTCCCACAAACCTGAGAATTCCCTGCATTCCCTTCTCGTCGTCCTTGAACACGCCGCAGTGCTCAAGAACCTGCGCGAAGACAAGCCCGATCTCCTCTTCGATCACGTGGTCGATCTTGTCTGCGGTGATCTCGTCCTTCCTGCGGGATGTGATATCCATAGCCCAGTCGGCGTGGGATTCGAGGGAAGGAATGTCGTGAATGTCTTTACCTTCAAGAAGCGCCTTCTTGAGCTCTTCCATCTCGCCCAGAAGTCTGGCGGGAAGAACCGCGAGGCCCATGACCTCGATAAGGCCGATGTTCTCCTTTTTAATGTGATGGAGCTCCTGATGCGGGTGGAAGATACCCAGCGGATATTCGTCCGTTGTGCGGTTGTTGCGGAGAACCAGATCAAGCTCATATTTTCCGCCGCGCATTCTGGCGATAGGCGTGATCGTGTTGTGCGGCGTTCCGTCCGTCTCGGCAAAGATGTCATTTTCGGGGTCGGAATATGCTCTCCACGCAGTAAGGATCCTGTCGGAAAGTTCCACGATCCTGTCGGGATCGGTGCCGTCGAGCCTGATGACCGACATCGGCCATTCTACAATGCCTGCCTCGATATCTTCGAATCCCGCAAAAGAGATCTCTTTGCGGATGCCCGCCCGCTCCATGGCGAATTCGTAACGGCCGCCCTGGAAATGCTCGTGTGTCAGGATCGATCCGCCGACGATCGGAAGATCGGCATTGGAGCCCACGGTATAGTGCGGGAAGGTCTTGATGAACTCAAGAAGCCGCACGAAGGTTGACCTCTCGATCTTCATCGGCACATGCTCGCCGGAAAGAACGATGCAGTGCTCGTTGTAATATACATACGGAGAATACTGCATGTACCACTGTGCACCGTCGAGGGTCAGCGGGATCAGGCGGATGGTCTGGCGAGCCGGATGATCGAGCCTTCCTGCATAGCCTGTGTTGGACGGACAGAGCAGGCAAAGCGGATACTGCTGCTGCTTGCGCGAAAGCGCCGCCGCGATCGCTTTGGGATCTTTTTCCGGTTTGGAAAGGTTGATCGTGATATCCAGATCGCCATAGCGTGTAGAAGCGAGCCACTTGCGGTCCTTTTTTATACGGTAGGTACGGATATAATCCGAGTCGCGGCTGAGCTTGTAAAAGTAGTCGGTAGCTTTCTCGGGAGATTCTTCATAAAGACGCCAAAAGGCGGCATTTACATCGGAGGGTCTGGGCGTAAGGCATCCCATAATGCGGGTATCAAAAAGGTCGCGGCTTGCGATACCCCCGTCGATCTTCCCACGAGCGACAGCATCGTCCAGGAGGCAGCCGAGGATATCCTCAAGAGGGGTTTCATCTGACATATCCAGCTTGGAGTATTCCGGATCAAAATCGTAATCCGGCTCAAGCCCGAGTACATCGTAGATCTGATTGGCGGCAAAGATGGAATCGAGCGGCTCAATAAGCCCGGTGCGAATTCCGTAGGCGATAAGGTTTAATACGGCTGTCCTAACTGACATCGGCAGTCCTCCTTTAGGTGTTTTGATTAAGTTTTGTAAGGATTTTTACTATTTATATATTGTACCATATACGGATTTTAAAAAGAAGGTATAAATTGAGCGGCCGGGGACGTTTCTCAACTACTCATCGCCCCCGCCTTGACAGATACTCCCCGCTGCTCTAAAATGAAACCCACTTATACAAAAACAATGGGAGAAAGAATTATGCCGGAAATATATGATACCGCAATCATCGGGGCTGGCCCCGCAGGAGCCGCGGCCGCAATATACGCCTCGCGCGCAGGCCTCAAATCGCTGTGGCTCGACAACCGCTTTATCCCGGGAGGACAGATCGCGGACAGCGGAAATGTAGATAACTATCCCGGGCTTCCGGGCATTTCGGGAGTAGAATTGGGCGAGGCCATGGCAGCACATGCCTCACGGCTTTCCATGGAGCCGACCCGGGCGAAGGTGCTGCGCCTCGAGAGAATGGAAGACAATCTGTGGCTTATTCACACAAAAAAAGCGGACTATCAGGCCCGCACGGTCATTTTTGCCGCGGGAGCATCGCATCGACACCTCGGTATTCCGGGGGAGGAAGAACTGAGCGGCTCCGGTGTTTCCTACTGCGCGACATGCGACGGAGCTTTCTTTAAGGACACGGACACAGTCGTGATCGGAGGGGGAAACACAGCCTGTGAAGATGCACTCTTCCTGTCAAAAATCTGCCGCAGAGTGTATCTGATCCACAGAAGAGACACGCTTCGTGCCGATCAGGCGGCAGCAGACCCTGTTCTTCATACCGATAATATCGAAGTATTGTGGAACACTGTCCCCGAAGAGATCATCGGGACAGATGTAGTGAAAGGGCTCAGGGTTAAAGATGTTAAGACGTGCGCTGAAAGAGAATTGAGCGTATCGGGCATATTTATTGCGGTCGGGATGGAGCCCGCTTCTGCACTTGTTTCAGACCTTGTCGACATTGATGAGACCGGATATGTCGTAGCGGATGAGACGTGCGTGACCTCTGCGCCGGGTTTTTTTGCGGCGGGAGATATTCGTACAAAACCGCTGAGACAAGTGGTCACTGCCGTGGCGGATGGGGCAAATGCGGTGGTTTCCGTACAGAAGTTTCTTCAGCAAGCCGGATGATTTTCACAAAGAAATACCATAAAAATCCAAACGGTTAACATAAATTAAACATGCCTTTGTCACCTGTTTGAATTTGACAATCTGCACTCAAGATGGTAAAATACAGAAACTCGCATTACTTAACAGATTTGTAATATTTTATGCGATTTTTTGTAAAGGAGTGTAGATAATTATGAAAAAAAGACTTACAGGCATGATTCTTGCAGCCTGTGTACTGGCATCGATGAGCACGCCGTATAACATTTTTGCGGAGGAGCTTACCGAAGAAAGCAGCGAAACTGCGGAGGAACTTACCGAAGAAAGTCAGGGAACCGCGGATGAGCTTACTGCAGAAAATCAGGGGACTGCAGGGGAGCTTGCTGCAGAGAATCCGGAAATCACCGAGGAGCTTACCGGATATATCCGGGACTTCGCAGGAGTAATCAATGACGCCAAGGAAGAAGTGCAGGGAATGCTGGCGGGAGTGGAACTCTCGGACGATGACTCTGCCGATTCTGCAGGAGGAGATATCTGGAGCGAGGCAAACGAGCTCTCAGAAAGACAGGAGATCGTTGATTTCGCCCTTCAGTTCGTCGGCAACCCCTATGTGTGGGGAGGCACAAGCCTCACGGGAGGCGCGGACTGCTCGGGCTTTGTCCTTTCAGTATTCTCAGAGTTTGGATACTCCCTTCCCAGAGTTGCGGCCGATCAGTACAACGCGTCGACCAAGAAGGATATTTCGGCGCTTGAACCGGGCGACCTGGTGTTTTACGGCAGCGGGATCACTCACGTGGCCCTCTATATCGGAGACGGTCAGATCGTGCACGCGGCAAACTCAAGGCTGGGGATCATTGTATCGGACATCACATGGATGAATCCGGTAGCCGGCGGGACTTATCTGAGCTGAGAAGACATTTCGTAACTGTTCAGTCCCAAGCTCCTTCACAGTTACGACATTTCTAATGAATATAAGTAAGTCCACTAACTTCTCCGCGATAGCTTTGCGCTTTTTGAAGAAGGGGACTTACCTGTTTTGGTTAATAAGCGCAGCGGATTGCCGGTTATCGCAGAACCGGCAATCCGCTTTACTGCTTACTGTAACTAAATTATTACCCTACGGACGATCATATCAAAAATAGCAAAATGCACAAAATTACATAAATATTAACAATGTTTCATAAATATTAATCCGAGTTTTCCACATTTTGGATTTTGTCGAAACCTTGAAAAATGGACTTTTACACAAAGTTTTCCACATTTTCCACATTTTATGTGGATATCCACCGCGATTTACATAATATAATTCAAAACAGATGTTTTGGTGAAATATCATAAACTTACATTTTTCGACAAAAAAATCGCGGCAGACACTTGACACAAAATAAAACGGAACGAGCCACAAGATGTGGTCCTGAACATAAGGCGGAGAGAAAAGTGAGACTTAGAAATATACCCGGAGCGAAGGAAGAAATCCTTCATAATAAATATGTGGTCGATCGGCCGCAGGAATATAAAGGAAGGTGGAATACCCTGTTCGAAAAAGAAGGCCCCCTTCATATAGAAATAGGAATGGGAAAAGGGCGCTTCATCATGGACATGGCCGCGCTCCATCCCGATGTGAATTATATCGGCATCGAAATGTACGACAGCGTACTGCTGCGGGCAGTGCAGAAACGAGATGAGCTTGCCGCGGAAGGCAAAGTGCTTACCAACTGCCTGTTTATCCGCGAAGACGCAAGGCTCCTTCCCGACATCTTCGAGAAGAACGAGGCAGAACGCATCTACCTTAACTTCTCCGACCCATGGCCAAAAGCCCGCCATGCAAAACGCCGCCTTACCTCGCGGCAGTTCCTGGAACGCTACGACAAGATCCTCGTCCCCGACGGAAGAGTGGTTTTCAAGACAGACAACCGTGAACTGTTCGACTTTTCACTGGAAGAATCACAGATCGCCGGGTGGCATACTGAAGGCGTGACCTACGACCTGCACAATGATCCGGAGCTGATGCAGGGAAACGTAATGACCGAGTATGAAGAGAAGTTCAGCGGGCTGGGAAAACCCATATGCCGGCTGGCGGAGTGGAGATAAAAGAAAAACCAGCTACCATTCACGCCCCGGCAGATCAAGTCCCGAGGCAGTCCCACCGCCCTTGGTCGTATCCGTCTGTGAACTGTTGTGCCTGCCCGAAGAGACAAGACGCCTAGAAGAACTTAGCCGCGAAGGCTCTCCTGAGCGGCGGCCCTAGTTC
>CADCPK010000063.1 GCA_902803215.1 uncultured Lachnospiraceae bacterium | reverse complement strand
TTATCGAGCTTGATCTTCATGAGGCAAATCCTTTCTGATTCATATTCATGTATTTTATTCACTGCTCTTCGACAATTCGTTGTATTTTGTTGCTTCGCGAATTATCACATATGATTATTATATATCTGTCCTGATCTATAGTTATATTTTTTTGAAGAAACTTATGTTGCCCATTATTACTATTCGCAACCGAATCGCACATTTGCTGTGTGATTGCAGCAAAAAAAGCAAAGCATACAGAAGTCCGTCTCATCGCCCAAGACGATTTGCATGGATGAACCCGCCGCTATCATAACCTTATTGACTGTGAATAGTAACTACTCGTCAAGCAGCATATCCACAGCTTCTGCGTCATACGCCACGGAAGTGACTTTGTCAACTTCTATACGATACAGGGCGTTCGCCGCAATATGCTCGGCAGCCTGCTCCAGGTCACGGATGCCTGTTGTGCCGGTGTAGCGCTGAACGACGGCTCTTACAGCTTCTTCATCGAGAGAACATTCCTCGGGAAGAAGCCCTATGCGCTTGAGCGCTTTGGGGAGCGAAAAACGTCGGAAGATTTCGACTTTCTCTTCAAACGTATAGTCCGGAATGTCGATCACCGCAAATCGTGACAGCAGCGGTGCGCTGATCCTGTTCTTTTCGTTTGCGGTCGCTATCGGATAAACACCCACAGTCGGGATGGTGCATTCGATGTAATTGTCGGTAAATCCAAGATTGTCGAGCAGTGTCAGAAGCACATCTGCGGGATTTCCTTTGCCGTTGCCCGAGTTTGCCTTATCAAGCTCATTGATAATGAAGACCAGGTTGGATTCGCCGGCCATCGAGAAAGCTTCCAATATAATGCCTGGCTTCGCGTTCGAGTAGACGCGTGAGGAACCGGTCAGCTGCTCGGCGTCGTTGATGGAGCTCATGTCCAGGGTGGTGAACGGGAGCTTCAGAATGCGGGCGACCGCGTAGGCCACCTGCGATTTTCCTGTGCCGGCGGGGCCTGCAAGGAGAAGGCCGTATGATGGCAGCGTGTGCGTACGGTTGATCTGGATGCTCGTCTCGATGATGCGCTGCTTGACCTTTTCCATGCCGTAGAGCTCTTCGTCAAGAATGCGGCGGGCTTCTACGGGATCGATCGATTCGAAGTAGTTGCTCTTCCACTGCACGTTCATCATTATAGAGAGCGCGTGCTGAGCGTGGCGGCGTTCGTCGGCGCTTACTTCGCCGGATCTGGCGACGACCAGGTTGCGGCGGGCCCAGACGCGGATGTTTTCGGGGAGGGTTCGGCCTGCACAGGCCATAAAGTCGGTGATGCTCTGCAGGCTGGTAAGACGCATGTCATCGCCCTCGGGGTCGTCTTCGTCCTCGACGATCTCTTCGGTCACGGGGCGGCTTGCGAGCAGCCTTTGGATCATAAACTGAAGAAATCCGTCGCCCGCCGAGAGCTTGTGACTGCCGGACGCGGCGGCTTCGCGGATTTTGTAGACGGCGTAACCTTCGGGGAGGTTTTGCCCCGAGAGTCTTACCTGGATGCGGTTCTGGCCGAGCCAGCTGATGAGGCTTACAAAGCGGCTGTCGATTTTCAGGATATCGGCGCTTACGGTGCCGCCCTCTTCGTCAAATTCGAAGGATGTGCGGAATTCCGGGTTGGTAAAGACGCCGTTGGAGTGGTGGCGCCACACGCGGGTGCGGTTATCAAGAACCATCATCGGGAATTCCGGGGAGGCTTCGGGGGCCTCGGATTGGTAGATGGTATATGTGCAGATGTTTTTTTCTTTAGTGTCGGCGGGGGCGCCGGAGAAGTCGAATACAGGCATGTGTACCTCCTGGTTGCATGGCGTGGTTTGACCGGCAGAGCCGGACAAATCCTCGCTCAGGTTGTCGATTATTATAGTTTCAGAATACAAAAAAATGCGGGAGTCGTCAAGACAAGACAGGGACAAGACAGGGGACGGTTCTGTGTCTTGCCTAAAGCATAACTAATGCTATCTTCTGTTATAACGGCTGCCGCAGCGCCTTATACCTCGCCGCTAAAAAAGAATGCCACCCGCAACGCCAACAGGAACCGTACGGGTGACATCCTTCTATATTTATATTGCTGTTATGCCTGTACCCTTCTCTGATATACCTTCAATGTCAGCAGCATTGCGGCTGCGGCAAGCAGAAGGCTGCCGAGAAGATAGAACAGTGTTGTTCCGGGACCGCCCGTAGAAGGCAGTTCGTAACCGGCGTAATTCGTAACAGTTATTGTATATGTTTTTGTTGCTTCATCATATTTTACGCCATCATTGCTCATTGACAGAGCGTTGTCATCCTGGTTGTAAGTAACCTGGGTGGCAGTTACCGTAATGACTATCGGCTTGGAAGGCAGGATATATCCGGCGGGAGCTTTCGTCTCAACCAGATAATATTTCCCAAGTGCCAGGCCGCCCAGATCGATCTTTCCGTTTTCATCGGAAGTAAGATCGGTTTTGGAAGCAGACTTCGGATCGGCATTGTAGCCGCGCTCTGTGTACAGGGAAAACACTGCGCCGGAAAGAGGAGTTGTTCCGTCCTGGCCGGTTTTCAGGATCTTCACGTACTGCGGAAGGGACTTATTTGTGTAGGTCGTTTTGTAACGCGCGTTCGCAAAGTCGATTGTTCCGCTGATACCTGTATTGTCATTTCCGGTACCGATAGTAACCGGAAGCGAAGACATAGTCTGTGCAGATCCCTGATCTTTCCCGTCAACCATGTTCGCGATCCAGCGTGTGCCGCTCACCTCCGCTTTGACAAAGTTGTAACCCTCCGGAATATTGATCTCCTCAAAGGAATAGGTCGTGCCGATCGGGAGGTTCAGGAATCGGACATTCCAGCCCTGCTTGATCTTCAATGTCATCTGCCGGCCGCTTATTGCCACAAGGTAGTTGGCATACTCAGGACCGCTGTACTTCGGATCTTCCTGAGCAGGCGTGATCACACCCGAATATGTATATTCTGCAGGCGCCAGTATGCGACCTGCAACAGAATCGTAAACGCTGAACCAGATATACTTCTCCAGACTGTCATAATTGGCAATATCGGACGGAACCGTAAAGGTAATGTTGTACTCAAATTCCGTATCATCCACTGTTTCGGCGCCGGATTGATCCACTACCACTTTATTCAGGTCCATATAACTTCTGTGGCTGTTCGTCGCGATCAGCAGGATATCGGACTGCGTATCCCGATAGATTTTTCCGTCCAGTCGGTAATAATGGTGTGAGCCGTCAGCGTAATGGAAAACGTCGTCTGCCATACCGCCCGGCGCCGCATCCACCTTTTCCAGGATCGTGGGGGTTCCGTTTATGAACATCGGACGATATACACCCGCTGTCAGCTCATAATAATGCGCTTCATCGTCGGTCTCGCGGAGTGTGAAATCATGTCCGGTTTCATAAATCTTAGCTCCCGCATTTGTGGCAGTGTTATACGTTACAAGACCATAGGAGATATAGTTGTTCTCCGCGTACCAGTTCCCCTCTTTTGTAAGTGTGATCTCCTTAAAATCATGCGATGTCACGCCATCGGGGTCGACTCCGTAAAGCTCCATGGTAATGCTGTCTGTAAGCGCTCGACTGTCGACATAGTTGTTATGCCATAGCTTCTGAACCTTCAGCGGTTTGGTCGTCAGCTCAAGGGGATCCACATCCGGGAAAGTACCCGGTTCACTCGGCTCTCCGACAGGCGTGACCGTATCGCCCGATTTAGTTGCTTCCCGGTAGGTATAACCGGTTTCGCTGTTTGTTTTCAGCGTATACATGCCGCCTGCTGTCGTGGGTTCTGAAATCTGTGCCCTTTCTGTATCGGACAGGGAATCATAACTCTTTATGCCGTTGTTCAGGTCTGCCAGCAGGTCATATGCCTCCTGACTGGGCCATACCTTAAAGCGCACCTGATATGTATAACCGTCCTCCAGCATAAAGGTTTCACCCATATTCCACTCAACCGCGCCTGTCGTGGAATTGTAGACCGCCTCGGCGCAGCCTTCGGTAGTTGGATTCCAAGATACCCAAACCATATCGCCTTCAGCTGCAGAAAGCCCGTTTGTCACATCTTCCGCCGTCGCGGCATGTCCCTTATAATAAGTAAAATCATCTTCCGCAAAACTGACCAATGTAGACTTCTGAACCGTCTGGGTCAGATCGGTGATACCATCGGTGATCTTTACATCACTATGTCCCAGATGGGCAATGATCGAGGCAGCGATGTCGTCAAAGGCAGCAACCAATTCCGCTTCAGAGGTGGCTGTTTTGCTATGATCCGCACCGGCTCCGGCCTCAGTTGCTAAGTTGGTTAGGTTTGTCACATCACTGGAAATGCCAATAGTATAAAAGTTCTTGTTGTGGTTAACGATGGACTGGGCTTGCGTCAAGGCAGCAGCATAGTTGCGATTATGAACATCGCTGTTACCGGTGCCATAAACCTGATACAAATAATAATAATCACTTATATCGTTATCACCCAGACTTCCTGTTCCTCCATTGTTCAAAACACCGCGGGTCTGCCGGAACGTAGGATTACCATCGGTGACAAAGACGACAAAAGTAGCACGGTCACTCTCCACAGCCATCTCATTGGCAAGCTGCAAAGCATACTCCCAGTTTGTGCCGCCATTAGGGGATGGCAGATTGTTCACAGCATTGCTATATACAGTTAAGTCCGTGGTTAAATCCTGGCGTCTCTCAGCTGTATTGGAAAAGGAAATCAGTGACATACGGATCAGATCCGGATGTTCGGCGGTATTTTTGCTCAAAAGTGAATTCGCCAGAGATAATGTCGCTTCCTGCGCCAAATCCATACGCCTTTCACCTTCACCCGCTTCTGTTTCACTGTCTATCTTATAGTTCATACTGCCGGATACATCGTACACTACGATCACATCGGCCAGCTTTTCCGCTTCCAGAACACTTGTGTGACCTGTCACACTTAAAGATAGAGTGTTAGTCCCATCGTGATTGACTGCCGATTCTTTGGTAATGGTCGGGCTATCCGGCTTCTCACCTGTGATTTTAGGTTGTGGAATACCTCCTTCTGTTACAGCAGCTTTCGGTTTATAAACAACATAGATATCATCATCATCTGACAGAGTTGTCCAACTGTTTGACGGACCATAGGTTTCCGTTCCGGAAGTGTATTTCCAGGAATCGTTTCTGTAATTCAGGATTGGAGTAATATGGTTTTCTTCTGAGTCTGTATTCCGATAGGTATAGGCATACTCGTAACCCTCAACATCATAGATCAGGCAATTAAAATACCATCTTTCTGCCGGTATTGTATAAGCTTGATCTTCTTCACTCCAGTACCAGCTAACAACTTCATCATACGTGTCACTTACAGGCTGCCCATTGCTCACAGTGAGTTCGTTACCGGATTCGTCCACATAATGGATCGTTGCCGATATTGTTTCGGTATTTCTCTTCCTGAAATACAAGTAGATATCATTGGTGTAAGCTCTATTATTAGAATAAGAGCCTGTTTTATAGTTTGCCCCACCATGCTGGATCAATGTATACATTGTATTATAATAATTCAGGAACTGAACACTGACTTCATCAAGATTCCATCCCGTTCCGGCGGACTGATCATAGAAAACCCAGGCATGATCAAACTGATAACCCGGAACGTTTATATAATTTCCTGAAGTTATTACTATTGTTTGCTGGTTTGTTGTTGTTTGATCCCCCAAAGGACGCTGAATCGGTTCTCCATCCATATCCAGATAATGAATTGTGATATTGGAATATGTGGGAGGATTCCATCCATTACCTCTCCATATTAAATGCATCGTAGCATTATCACTGTTTATATCTTTCATCCAAGACACGGTGAATGTGGAAAATACCGGCGTCTGGAAAGACACGTAAACCGCATCTTGCTCCTCATCAAGGCTGGGAAGAGGCGTAAATGTCTCAGGAAAAACAAAGTCTTCTTCACTCACGGAATCCGGATCAACAACGATACCTTCCCCCGCCACAGTTTCATTCGTTTCTAGTTTGAAGGAAGCCTCTGCATTCCTGTCAAAAACAGTCTCCACCACCACGCCGTCTTCCACTTCCACATGATGCTGAATCGCCAGCGTGTCCTCCACTTCTCTCAGATTCTCCACGCCGGGCAGTTTCTTGATCCGGATGTCCACATACACGAGTGCTTCCGGCTCGATTTCCCTTCCTTCCGGATTCAGGATGGAAATATCCATCGCAGCGAGACCAAAGCTGTTCAGATCAACCCACTCACTCCTGGCTTTCTTATCCGCCAAAACTGCCCGCCGCGCATACTCATACTTTTCACTGTCTTCAGAAAACTCCTCAACACTCAGTGAGGACCCGTCCGGTATATTGGCATCTTCCGTATAATAAACTGTGACTTCATAGGTTTCGCCATTGGAGGCAAGAATTGTCGTCTCGAGGGTCTTTACAACGACAAATGTAGAGAAGCTTCCTACGGTGAAATCAATCTTCGACAGATTTCCGCTCGCGTCTTTGGTAAAGTCTGCTTTTTCGAGGAGTTCTGCCATGCCCGTGCTGCCTGTAAAGTGGACGAGATGCAGGCTTTCATTCTCCTCGGTCGGGAACGTCTCTTTAAGCTCCATGCTGACATTCACTTCGCCGTTTGGCTCAATTTCTGCGCCTTCCGACATAAAGCTCAGGTCGAAGAAGTAGGTACCTGTAACTTTCAGAGTTTTTCCGGGGCTTGCCTTAAGTACTGACAGTGCCTGATTCTCCAGGGCTTTTCTTTCTTCCTCTGTCAGAGACGGTTCGCCTGCTTCCAGGAGCGTGCCTTCCGGAAGAACACCTTTTTCCCAGGACGCCGTCGCCTTAAAGGCATCGTTTTCGCCGGAGACCGGGTCCGCCATTTCCGGGATATCGATATATTTTGTTTCTACATAACCGGTTATTGTCTCCTCGTTTTTCATGTAGGTAATCTGATACCAGGAGGACAGATTAAGACTGCCGCTTTCCATGCCAAGAATAGTGACACGGGTGCCTGCTGTCTCAATCGTAGCTATCTGTGTGTTGATTACCAGATTGTGGCCGGAGTATACTTTAACATTATCCGTGTTGGTCAGGCCGTATCTGCCGATGATGTCGCTCTGTGTCTGCCCGTCTTCTGCCGATGCACTCTTTGCATTCTTTGTCCCTACAAGGGCGAAGTATGAGAAGCTTTCGGTCTCGAAGGATGCCGCGTTGCCGTCGACTACTACGGGGATGATTTCCGGGGTGGTGTCGATTTCTTCGGGGAGATTGCCGAAGTCAGAGACTGCGGCTGTCACAGAGATATTGTCGATTTCTTCGACGAGCTCAGGGGCTCCGGCTGTTTCCGGGATGTTGTCAATTTCTTCGGCGGGCTCGGAGAAGTCGGATTCTGCGGTTGTTGCAGGCTCTGCAATTGTTTCGGAACTATCGTCTAAGGCGGCGCCTGTCGC
>CADCPK010000062.1 GCA_902803215.1 uncultured Lachnospiraceae bacterium | reverse complement strand
TTTTAGGACAGAGTCCTAAAATTCTCATCGAGTTTTGGAGATTCGCGTCTTGAACCCCCACTTTTTCAGTGGTCTCGGACCGTCCCCCTGTGTTTCCGTCCCTATTTACTCATTGCATATACGCCAACACTTCATCCTTCTCCGGCATCACCCGCAGAGCTCCTTTTCTCGTAGTCACCAGCGATGCGGCGGCATTCGCAAAGGTGAGCATCTCGGTAAGTTTCTCTTCATCCAGGTTATCAAGCCCGTATTCCAGGATAAAGTTCAGTGCGCTTCCGCAGAAGGTATCGCCGGCACCTGTAGTCTCGATCGTCTTATCGGACAGGAAAGGCTTTCCTTCGGCGCGGATTCCTTTATAGTATGCGCGGCTGCCGTCTTTTCCCAGAGTGATCATGACCAGCGGAATATGATATTTTTCCTGCAGCATCCGTGCTCCTTCATCGTAGTCGGTGGTGCCGCACATGAATTCCACTTCGTTGTCGGAGATCTTCAGTACGTCGCATTTGGAGAAGCCATACTCGATCTCGGCTTTCGCATCGTTAAGATCGTTCCAGAGAGGAGGACGAAGGTTGGGGTCGAAGCTGATGATACAGCCGGCTTCCTTGGCGACATCGATCGCATATCTTGTGGCTTCGCGCACGCCCTCGTGAGTGGAGGAGAGGGTTCCGAAATGGAAGATTTTGGAGTCGCGGATCAGATCTTCCTGTACTTCTTCCTTTTTCAGCATCATATCTGCGCCGGGGTTGCGATAGAAGGAGAAATCTCTGTCTCCGTCGGGGTAGGTATGTACAAAGGCGAGTGTGGTATGCACTTCTTTATCCACAACCAGATTGCGGGTATCTATGCCGACTTCATGTACGGCTTCGGTGAGCTGTTTTCCGAACATATCATCGCCAACCTTGCCGATAAAAGCTACATTTTTGCCGAGACGCTTAAGCATGGCAAGTACATTGCAGGGTGCCCCTCCCGGATTTGCTTCGAGCAGCGGGTTGCCCTGTCCGCTGGTACCGTTTTCGGTAAAATCAATGAGAAGTTCTCCGAGAGCGGTGACGTCGATCGATTTGCTCATAAGTTCAATACCTCCTTAATCAGTGAATGTGCTGTTTGTTACATTTTCAGTTTGTTTTATTATACCAAAAACTGAGAATGTTTCCAGCTAAAAATGAGTAAATGGGGACGTATCTGAATGAGTAAGTGGGGACGTATCTGAATGACTCATTTTTGCGAACAAAAATGAGTCATTCAGATACGTCCCCACTTACTCATTCAGATACGTCCCCACTTACTCATTTACTCATTAGACTTTTTTCGAAATAATATATTTCGGCCGCCCCTGCACCTCCTGAAAGATCCGTGAGATATAGTATCCGATGATCCCCAGGCTGATCATGAGAATGCTCCCGATGATGAGGAGCAGCAGGATAACGGTGGTAAAGCCTTCCACCGCATTGCCGGTGAGGTAGTGTACCAGAGTTTGGATGCCGAGCGCGATGGCGATCACGAGGAAGATGAGGCCGGCGCCGGTGACAAACTGCATCGGCAGCGTGGAATAGCCGACGATGTTGGAAACGGCATATTTGATCAGCCCGAAGGTCGACCACTTGGATGTGCCGGCTTCGCGCTCCCGGACATCAAATTCGATCTCGGTAGTTCGAAAACCGATCCAGGAAGACTGAGCCCTGAAAAAACTGTTGCGTTCCGGGAGTTCCAGGACCGCATCGACCGCCTTTCTGTCCAGAAGCTTAAAATCGGATGCGCGTGACATATCAAACCCTGTAGCCCTTGTCATCAGCTTGTAGAAAGTGCCTGCGCTCAGCCGATGAAACAGGCTTTCCTTTCCCCGTGAACGCTTGATGCCTTCAACCACTTCAAACCCCTGCTCCCAAAGCCGGTACATTTGCACCAGAACCTCGGCGGGATGCTGAAGATCGCAGTCCATCACGGCAACACAGTCGCCGGACGCTTCGGCCAGCCCCGCAAATATGGCAGCCTCTTTTCCGAAATTACGTGAAAAGTGGATACCGTGAACGCGGGGTTCGGCTTTGGCGGCATCGCAGATGATCTGCCATGTATGGTCCCGCGAACCGTCATCCACAAATATCAGTTCGTGATCGATCCCTGCCTGTGAAAGAATATCGCCCAGAACTTCTACCGTTTTGGGGAGCATCGCTTCTTCGTTGAAGGCGGGGAGTACAACAGACAATAAAGACATTTCTGTTACCTTCTTCTTTAAAATATCAAGCACAGGAGCTGTAAAAATCCACCTGCACCGGTTATAGTGTAAATGACCTGTTTGTGAAAAGCAATATTTTCTTGTAATTCCTGACAGATTCGTGATTAT
>CADCPK010000061.1 GCA_902803215.1 uncultured Lachnospiraceae bacterium | reverse complement strand
GGAGACTTCTACATCTTACCTTCGAGCATTCACGAGGTCCTCATCGTTCCTGATAACGGAGAGATGGGGCTGAAAGAGCTTGAAGCGATGGTAAAGGAAGTCAATGCGACTCAGGTTGTTCCTGCGGATAAGCTTACCGACAGCGTTTACCACTATGACAGTCAGGCAAATTACAAATGAAATAGAATGAAAAATAGTGAAAAAATAGTGAAAATTTAATGTAAATTTCTGAGATATTTTGTTATAATATCATCGAGGTGACATTAAGATGATAAAAGTAAATCTGACGAATGAGATTTTAAAATATATAACCGAAATTGATAAAAACAGATACAAGGTTTCTTCTTTAAAACTGCCGAAATCTGTAGCAAGTAAACTGCGAAAAAATTCAAAGAAGAAGAGTTCATATGCATCAAATAAGATAGAAGGCAATCCCCTCTCTGAAAAGCAGGTTGATGAGGTTATAGAACAGGACGAAAGAAAACATTTCCTTAAGCCGGAACGGGAAGTACGTAATTATTTTTTGGCATTAAATTATTTGGAGGAGAAGGTAAAAAAGAAAGAACGATTTTCCAGGGAACTGATATTAGATGTCCAGAAATATGTCGAGAAGGGAGCGTCTAAGGAAATAATCAGACTAAGAGGAGCTATGCCTCCAGGCGTGCTGTTTGCTGTTTATGATTCTCAGACCGGAAACCCTGATTATATCCCGCCGGAGTATAGCGAAATACCGGAATTACTTGATGAATTGGTCGAGTATGTAAATGCTACTGATGATCACCCATTGATAGTGGCGGCAGTTGTGCATTATCAGTTGGTTACAATACATCCGTTTGAAGATGGAAATGGCAGAACCGCACGCCTGCTATCGGGATACGTTTTGGATATCAACGGATATGGGTTTAATGGTATCGGTTCATTAGAGGAATACTTTGCATATGACGTTAATGAGTATTACGAGTCAATACAGATGGGATTGCCGGCGCTTTATTACTCGGGAAGAAATAATCCACCACACCCGGAAGTGTGGGTAAATTATTTTCTGCGGATGGTGCTGCTGTATTCCAATAAGATCTGTGAACTGTCAGAAAGTTCCTCTGAGGATGAAGTAAGCGGAAGCCTATCATATTTAAAGGGTAAAGAGAAAGAACTGCTTCTGTTGTTGATAAAGAAATATAAAAGAGAGTTTACTCCAATTGAAGTCAGCCGTGAAATAGGGGTGACAAACAAAACGGTAATAAACAGATTGTCAGTTTTGGTAAAAAATGGCTTTGTAGAACCGCTGATGGTAAATCAGCGTATTAGATCCTATGAACTAAGCGATTTTACGAGGGATAACGAAAAAACGATAAAGAAGATGATTTCATAGGAAGATGATTTCATAACCTGCATCAGCAGAATCCGGACTGGCGGAGCAGCTCATGACGCTGGCCGGAGAAGATTCGGGCAGTCACATTCATTATGATGAGTATAATTCCCTTGAGGACGGCTCAGATGAGTTGATTATTGAGAAGATATGATTTATCGGGAAATACAGCCTAACGAATATGGCCTTCTAAAAGACTTCTTGTACGAAGCAATCTTTATTCCAGAAGGTGTGACACCGCCGGACAGATCAATCATCGAACAGCCGGAACTATCACTGTACTATGATGGTTTTGGGAGTGGTCCAGCGGATTATTGTATCGTAGCAGACGATAGCGGTAAGGTGGTCGGAGCGGTCTGGACAAGGATCATGAATGATTACGGCCATGTGGACGACGAAACACCTTCCTTTGCCATCTCAGTGTATAAAGAGTACCGGGGAAGAGGCATCGGCACAGAATTGATGCGGAGAATGCTGGATCTTCTGAAGAGCCGTGGATATAAAAAAGCTTCTCTCGCCGTGCAAAAAGCAAATTATGCGGTGCGGATGTATAAAGCAGTAGGATTTCAGACTGTAGATGAGAATGATGAAGAATTTATCATGGTATGCGTATTGTAGACAGGACAGAGGATAAGAACATGCAGAAAGTGGCTGTTGTAACCGGTGGTGCTAACGGCATCGGAAAATGCATTGCGGAAGAATTCCGGAAACAGGGTGTAAGGGTTTATTACCGGAGAAAATATCTGTATCGACGGCGGAATGACAAAGCTGATGATCTACCATGATGATCACGGATGGACATATACGCCAGAAGAGTAATGTGAGTGGGGGTGCGGTGATGTCAGAATTATCAGAACTTATCAGAAGCAGAAAAAGTGTCCGTACATTTGATGGCAATCCGCTCAGTGTGGATGACAGGGAGAAACTCCGGCAGTATATTTTCAATATCGGCAATCCCTTTGGGATCCAGGTGGAATTTGTTCTGCTGGATGCGGATGAATATGGGCTGTCCAGTCCGGTGATCAACGGAGAAAAGCTGTATGTCGCCGGAAAGGTGAAAAAACTCCCCTATGCGGATGTGGCATTCGGGTACTCTTTTGAACGGCTGGTGCTCTATGCCTGGTCATTGGGCATAGGGACGACCTGGATCGGCGGCACGATGAAAAGGGAGATTTTTGAGAAGGCTGCCGGGCTGAAAGAAGGAGAAATGATGCCCTGTGTCAGTCCCTTGGGATACCCGGCGAAGAAAAGATCGGTCCGGGAAATGCTGATGCGGAGAGGCGTAGGGGCAGATAAGCGGATGCCGGCGGAGAAGCTGTTCTTTGACGGAATGTTTGATGCGCCGCTCTGTGGGGAGAAAAAAGAGGCTGTCTCTGAACTGATTGATATGGTGCGCTGGGCACCGTCCGCTGTCAATAAGCAGCCCTGGAGGATTATTGTCGAAGATGACCGGTATCATTTCTATGAGAAGAAGGGCAATGGTTATGTGAGCGACGCGACCGGTGATCTGCAGAAGATCGATGTAGGTATCGCCCTCTGCCATTTTGTGATGGGCCTCGAAGAACAGGGAAAGAAGCCGGAAGTCATGGTCGCTGATCCTGGCATCAGGACCCCGGACGGCGTGGAGTATATTGCTACGGTTCAGTGAGCAGGAGCCAGACGTGAGATGGGGAAAAAACGGCCAAAACACAAGAAGCAGCAGGCGGCAGAAGATATCCGTATGGAGATGTATTCTGATATGGACGGAACCTTCGCATTTATTGCCGGATACACTCCCGGTGGCGCTCCCTACGGTGTCACATGGGAGCAAGTCGGAATCGATTCGGAACTTCCATTTGAGGAAAAAGTCCAACTGTACAGGAAACAGATGGATGTATCAGCAAATGAACTTACAGTAGATGACAGCGACGAGCTGCCCTTTGATTAAAACATATACATGGAGGATTGAAAACATGCTTGAAGTGGGAACGAAAGCCCCGGCCTTTACCCTGCCGGATCAGAACGGAGAAATGCGAAGTCTGTCGGATTATCAGGGACAGAAGGTGATCCTGTACTTTTATCCGAAGGACATGACACCGGACCGATCCCAGTCAGCAACGGCCTGTCGGATAAGATCAGCAGGGATCTGAAGAAACGCGGCTTCAAATATGTCGGCGCGATCACGAAGTGCAGTAGAGAAATGCCATCTATAACAGGTTCATTCCTGTGAAAGATGGCTTTTTTTGTGGACAGCAGCAAAAAAACGCCTTGACTCACGCACGAACCTTAGGTATAATGGGCGAAGAAATTGGAGCTTACTATTCCGAAGAGAGGGCGAAGAGCATGGAAAAGAGCAATACACGGGAAGAAATACTGGAGGCAGCGCTGGATCTGTTCGCTATTAACGGATATGAAGCAACCAGTATCTCGCAGCTCGCAGATGCGGTAGGTATCCGTAAGGCATCCCTTTACAGCCATTTCGCCAATAAGCAGGACATTCTGGATACTGTTGTCGAAACCGTTCTGAAAGGTTATGCGGACCATTCGATTTTTGTTCGTGCAAACTGGGATGATCCGGAATTCACAAAGGACAAGACCGGCATGAATGCAGAAGATGTAGCCAGTCTCAT